>JBGVBB010000104.1:0-17569 GCA_045225155.1 Elusimicrobiaceae bacterium | reverse complement strand
CGAGTGCCAAATCTAATGAAAGAGCACCCGTGGGGATGCATTCCACTTTTTTAACGACGTTATCGCCAAGTTTTGAAATGGCGGTTTTACCGAAGGACTTTTCAATCTGGCTGATTGCAAGTTCCAATGCTTTTGCTTTATCTAAAGCGGCCTTTTTTTCTTTATCTTCTGCCATATAATCTCCTATTTCTTATGGGGCTTTTGGGCCTTAAAGGTTAATTTTTGTTTTGTTTCATCAAAGTCTACTGAAATTGTTGTTCCTTGCGGATATTGACCGACCAAAATAAACTCGGCTAACGGGTCCTCGAGTTCGCGTTGTAAAGTGCGAAGCAAGGGGCGTGCACCGTATTTCGGCTCATATCCGTTTTTGGCTAAAAATGCTTTTGCCTCTTTAGTATACTTTATTTTTAAATCTTGCGCTACAAGTTTTTTGGAAATATTTTCAAGATTTAAATCTAAAATATTTAAAACATTTTCTTCTGTTAAAGAGTGGAAAACAATAATTTCATCTAAACGGTTAATAAATTCCGGGTTAAATGTTTTGCGTACTTGTTCCATTACATTGGTTTTCATATCAGTATATTCTGCTTGCTCGTTTTGTTCGGCGGAAAAACCAAGATGTGAACCTTTATTTGTAATTTCCCTTGCACCGATATTTGAGGTCATAATAATAATTGTGTTTTTGAAATTTACTTTATGGCCCAAATTATCGGTTAATTGTCCTTCGTCTAAAACTTGGAGCAAAATGTTATAAATATCGGGGTGTGCTTTTTCAAATTCATCTAACACCACGACGCTGTAAGGGCGGCGGCGGACGGCCTCTGTTAATTGCCCGCCTTCTTCATAACCCACATAACCCGGGGGCGCACCGATAAGACGGGAAACGGTGAACTTTTCCATATACTCGGACATATCAAGGCGGATCATGGCCTCTTCATCACCGAATAAAAATGTTGCAAGTGTTTTTGCAAGTTCGGTTTTACCTACACCGGTAGGCCCTAAAAACAAGAAACCGCCGATAGGTCTGTTTGGGTTTGAAAGGCCTGTTCTTGAACGCCTTAAGGCTTTTGCAATAACTTTAACTGCTTCCTCTTGCCCGATAATACGTTTATGCAAATATTCTTCGGCTTTCAAAATCTTTTCAGTTTCGCTTTGTGTTAAACGCGTGACAGGTATACCCGTCCATTTTGAAGCGACCAAGGCAATATCTTCTTCGGTAACTTTAATATTTTTCTTGTCGCGTTTGGCTTGCCAAGCGGTTTTTAAATTGTCTAAATCTTCTTTTAATTTATGCTCTTTTTCTTTTAAGGCAGAGGCCTCTGTATATTTTTCTTTTTTAAGTAATTCTTCTTTTTCTTCAATCAAGGCTTTTAATTTTTGTTCTTTATCCTTAATTTCGGGCGGAAGTAAAGAGTTTTTTAAACGTGCGCGTGAGCCTGCTTCATCAAGCAAGTCAATGGCTTTATCCGGCATAGCGCGGTCCGTAATATAGCGGTCTGCAATACGTGCGGCGGCTTCTATGGCTTCATCGGTAAATTGCACTTTATGGTGTTCTTCGTAATTTTTGCGGATACCTTTTAAAATTTCTACGGTTTGTGCAATAGTGCTTTGTTCTGTTGTAATAGGTTGAAAGCGACGTTCCAAGGCAGGGTCCGTTTCCACATATTTGCGGTACTCGTCAAAAGTTGTTGCGCCTATGCATTGTATTTCGCCACGTGCTAAAGCCGGTTTTAACATATTTGATGCATCCGTTGAACCTTCGGCAGCACCTGCACCGACAATTAAATGAAACTCATCAATAAATAAAATAATATCTCTTGATTGCTCAAGTTCTTTAATAATATCTTTAACTCTTTGTTCAAATTCACCGCGATATTTTGTACCGGCGACCAAAGAACCAATATCTAAACTGACAAGGCGTTTATTATGCAAAACATCGGCAATATCGCCTGAAGCCATTTTTTGTGCAAGGCCTTCAACTATTGCGGTTTTACCTACACCGGCTTCCCCGATTAAAATAGGGTTATTTTTTGTACGGCGTGCAAGTATTTGTGTTATTCTTTCAATTTCATCTTCACGGCCGATAACAGGGTCAAGTTTGCCTTCTTTGGCGAGCAAAGTTAAATCCCTTGAATGTTCGTCTAAAACAGGTGTTTTTGATTTTGGTTTTGCCGCAACTTCCGCTGCCATAACCACAACACCTTGTTGAGGGAAAACACCGCCACCCATTGCTTGTTCTTCTTGTATCTTTTTTGTTATTTGGCGAAGTGCCAAAGTTCTTATAAGATCTTGCGGAACTTGTAAATTTTCCAAAATTTTTGCAGCTAAGCCCTCTTGTTCCAAAGTTAAGGAAAGGAGTAAATGTTCGGTTTCTACCGTCTGGCTTGCTGTTTGAAGGGCTTCTTCAAAAGAACGTTCCAAAATATTTTTTGCACGCGGTGTAAAAGGAATAGGCCCGGAAGTTAATAAATTATCACCGAGGCCGACAAGTTTTTCAATTTCTCTTTTGATTTTGGCAGGGGTTATATTTGCTTCTTTTAAGATTTGGGCGCACATTTCCCCTTTACAAGATGCCATTGCTAAAAGTAAATGTTCCGTACCCACATAATCGTGGTGGAAATTCCTCGCTTCTTCTTGTGCTTCTAAAACTACTTTCTGTGAACCTGCGCTAAACCTTAATGCCATAAATTAACCTCTTAAAAATTATACTACTTTTTGCTTTCGCGTTTTGATTTTATAAATTCATACACGGCCGGCAAAACGGAAATAATAATAATTGCTACTATTATATAGTGGAAGTGCTTTTTAACAACTTCCGTTGAGCCGAAATAATAACCACCTAAACAAAATGTGCAAACCCATAAAACCGCACCGGTAATATTGTATAAAGCAAAATGGAAATAAGACATTTTACCGATACCTGCCACAAAAGGTGCAAAGGTGCGAATTATTGGGATAAACCTTGCTAAAATAATTGTTTTACCGCCGTACTTTTCATAAAATTCATGTGCGGCAAGTAAATGTTTTTTATTTAACAATTTGCCGGTATCTTGTGTAAAAACTTTGGGGCCGATAAATTTGCCTATGCTGTAATTTACGGCATCACCTAAAATAGCGGCCAAAATTAAAAGCAGAAGAATAAAATGCAAATCTATAACACTACCCTCAACACTTGCTAAAGCACCGACAGCAAAAATCAAACTATCCCCCGGTAAAAACGGGGTAACAACAAGGCCTGTTTCACAAAAAATCACTGCAAATAAAACGATATAAAGCCAAGGGCCGAGTGTTGCCGCCAATGTATTTAAATGCACATCAAGATGCAAAAAAATATCAATTATTTGTGTAATAAATTCCATTATTTTTTAACCTCCTCAAGACGTGGGAAAAGCGGTGCATATTTTTGTATTTCCCCTGCTGCCAAACGGCGTTTTACTTCTGCGGAAGTGTTGGGCATAAAAGGTGCTATCCAATTTGCAACATAACGCAAAGCAAAAATAAGTTCAAGCAAAATATTTTTTGCTTTTTCTAAATCTGTTTTAGCAAGAGCCCAAGGTTTTGTTTCGTCAATATAGCGGTTCATTTTGCCGATTAAACCCCAACAAAGGTCAAGTGCTTTATCAAAGGCAAGGGCATCCATTTCTTTATCATATTTTTGGTCAATTTCCTTTGCTTCTTTTAACAAGGAACTTTCACCTTCAAAAGTTTCGGGAATTGTACCTATATTTTTTGCCGCCATATTCAAAACGCGGGAAAGCAAATTGCCGAGATCATTTGCCAAATCGGAATTAAAACGTTTTTTAAATTGCTCAACGCTAAAATCACCGTCGCCGCCGAAAGGAACTTCGCGGAAGATAAAATAACGTAAAGGCTCTACACCGTATTTGGCGGTAATATCGCGCGGATCAATAAAGTTACCGAGGGATTTTGACATCTTTTCCCCCTCAACAGTCCACCAACCGTGTGCAAAAACTTTTTTGGGTAAAGGTAAGCCGAGTGCCATTAAAACAGCCGGCCAAATAACCGCGTGGAAGCGGAAAATTTCTTTGCCGATTAAATGCACATCCGCAGGCCAAAAATCGTCCATATTATGTGGGTAATTTTCATAACCTTTAATGCCAAGTTTTTTGCCGTAACCGATAGCGGAAATATAGTTAATTAAAGCATCAAACCAAACATAAATTGTGTGGTTTGGCGCGCTTGGAACTGTTACACCCCATTTAACTTTTGTACGGGAAACCGATAAATCTTTAAGCCCTCCTTTAACGAAATTTACAATTTCCGCTGCCCTAAATTTTGGGCTTAAAAAGTCCGGGTTATCTTGATAAAATTTAAGTAATTTATCTTGATAGGCGGAAAGTTTAAAAAAGTAAGTTTCTTCTGAAATTATTTGCGGTTCTTTTTTATGTATCGGGCATTTGCCGTCAACAAGTTCACTTTCGTCAAGGTATGCTTCGCAAGACATACAATATTTGCCTGTGTAAGAACCTTTGTAAATATCACCGCTGGCTAAAAGTTTTTCAAAAATTGCTTGGACAACAACCTCATGGCGGGGTTCTGTGGTGCGGATGATATCGTCGTATTTAATGTCTAAATCTGTCCACATTTCCTTAAATTTTGCAAACATATTATCTGTCCATTGTTGAGGTGTAACGCCGGCATTTGTGGCGGACTTTTCAATATTTGCACCGTGTTCATCAGTACCTGTTAAAAAGTAAGATTCTTCGCCTTTTTGTTTTTTGTAGCGGTTAATAATATCTGCGGCCAAAGTTGTATAAGCGTGGCCGATATGCGGAACCGAATTTAAATAATAAATCGGGGTGGTAACATAAAACTTCTTCATAAAATCTCCTGAATATTAATATTTGAATTTTCTGCTTTAACAAGCGCTGCTTCCGCCAACATTTGCGGGGCGACATTTTGTTTAAGCGCTTTTTTGTAAAAAACAAAATCTTGTATAAGTTTGGCTAATTTATTTTTAGTTTTTTCGTCTTGTTCATTAAGCCAATTTTTGTGTATTTTTTGTGCAAGCATATCTAAAATAATATTTACTTTGGGGCGTGCTTGCGCTAAAGTTCTGGGTAAATTTAAAGCAACTTGTGTGGCAAAACTTGCATCACGATCAAGCGGTGCGAAATCTTCAAGCAAACTTGCAATTAAAAAAGCGTTTTCCGTTGAACCTTCTGCAAAAACTGCGGCTTTTTGTGCCAAATCTTTTTCAATATAATTATCTTGTAAAATCTCTGTAATAATTTGTGTGCTTAAAGGTGCAAAAGATATGCTTTGGCAACGCGATTTAATGGTGGAAAGCATAGTTTCGCGTTTTGAAGAAATCAAAATCCACACAGTATTTTGCGGAGGTTCCTCAATAAATTTAAGTAAAGCATTTGCCGCGGCAGGCACTAAACGCTCGGCTTTATCAATTATAAAAACTTTCCATTTTGCCGCAACCGCTTTTTGTTGGGATGCCGTTGTTAAAGAACGCACCGTTTCGATTTTAATATTTTGTTGGTCGTCAACTTCTTCTTTTAAAAGTGCGGCCTGATAAGCATAATCGGCAAAAATTATATCTGGGTGCGTTTGCATTTCAATTTGTTTGCAACTTTGGCACATCTCGCAAGGTTCAAAATCCGTACCTAAATTTTCGCAATTTAAAGCACGCGCAAATGCAAGCGCAATTTTTGCTTTACCGACACCGGCCGGACCGTAAAAAATCATGGCAGGCGGAACTTTACCCGTCTGTATAAATTTTTTAAGATTTTTTATAGCAAAATCTTGCCCTTTTATTTGTGCAAAACTCATAGAATATTATGCTTTTTTATTTCCTTTAAAACTGCTTCCTGAACGGTTTTAATGTCGTTATCTGCGTCAATTATAACCGTATTTTCCTGTTTTGCGGCAATTTCCCTGTAACCTTGGCGCATTTTATGGCGGAAAGCTTCGTCTTCCCTTTCAAGACGGTCGGAAAATAAATATTCGCCGCGTTCTTTAAAATATTTATCTGACATTAAAAAAACTAAAGTTAAATCAGGCGTTAAACCAAGTGTAGCGATATTGTTTAGGCTGTTAATTGTTTCCATATCAATACCGCGCCCGTAACCTTGATAAGCACAAGTGGACATTGTATAGCGTTCGCAAATAACAATTTTACCTGCTTTTAAGGCGGGTAAAACTTTTTGCTCGGTATGTTGTGCGCGGGATGCTTCGTATAATAAAAGTTCTGTCATAGGCGTAACGACATTATCGGGGTTAAGTAAAATTTCGCGTATATCTTCCGCTACTTTATTACCGCCGGGTTCACGTGTAATGACGACCTCTTTACCAAGATCCGCAAAATACTTTTCAAGCATAGTTGCCTGTGTACTTTTACCGCACCTGTCCGGGCCTTCAAAAACTATAAATTTTCCTGTATAAGAAGGTTTTGTATATGCTTGGGGCATAATAACTCCTGTATACATAAATTTTAGCAATTATGCGGGGTATGTTTCAAATATTTTTATAGTAAAACCCCCGCGTTATAAAACACGGGGGTTTAAAACAATTACTTGTTTAGTTTATTTTGCTGCTTTTTTTGCAGTTTTGGCTGCCGCTTTTTTAGGGGCGGCTTTCTTTTCTGCCTTAGGGGCAGCGGTTTTTGCTGCTTCCTTTTTTACTGCAGGTTTAGCGGCTTTTGCTGCTTCAACGGGATAGACGGAAACTTGTTGTTTACCGCGTTTTGCCCATTCAAAGGTGACAATGCCGGATTTGCGTGCAAATAAACTGTCGTCGCTGGCGCGGGAAACATTGACGCCCGGTAAAATGCGGGTGCCGCGCTGTTTCAAGATAATTTCCCCAGCATTAACAAATTGGGAACCGTATCTTTTAACGCCTAAACGTTGACCGTGAGAGTCCCTTCCGTTTGAGGAGGAACCTTGTGCTTTTGTATGTGCCATAAATTAACCTCCTGTTATTAGAGAGAAATCTCTTTTATTTTAATTTCAGTAAGATCTTGCCTATGCCCTTTGGTTCTTTCATAACCTTTTTTAGGGCGTTTTTTGAAGATAAGAATCTTAGGACCGCGCAAGTGTCTTACAACTTCCGCGGTGACCTTAGCAGTTTTACCTGCCTTGGCATCTGATGAGGTACCTGATTCTTCAGCAGCCCATAAAACTTTGAGTTCTACGGTTTTGCCTGCTTCGGCTTCAAGCTTTTCAACCTTCAGATTTTGGCCTGGGGTTACCCAGTACTGTTTTCCACCAGTTTCTATGATTGCGTACATAATACTTTTGTTCTAAAAAAGTGAAAATTAACCCGCCCTTCTTCATTGTTTTAAAGAGGGCAAGAACTTTTTTAGGGAATTTCTTCCATAAATATTATAGCATATTTTACAGGATTGCAAAATATGTATAATATGAATATACATAAATTTGAAATGACAAAATAATATGAACATATTTTTTATAGATGAGTCTAGCACACCATTAGCGAAAGAAAAACTACAAGAAGATAATAAGTATTTTATTTTAAGTGGTTTAGTGATCCCAGAAGAATATTGGAAAGAATTAAATAATACTTTTCAATCAATACTAAAGCAATATAAGGTTAAAGGAGAAATTAAATGGCGATATTTTTCTATGAATAAAGATTGCCAAACTTCTATATCTCATTTATCAAAAGAAGAAAAAAGCGAATTAAGATTCAAATTACTAAAAATTATAGGAAGTAAAACATATTTGACAAGCATATCTGTAATATGCAATATGCAAGAAATGTACAATATTATGGCAACAACTCCGATGGGTATTTACGAAAAGTGTTATAAAGTTTTATTAGAACGTTTCCAATACTGTTTACAAGACAAAGAAAAATGTACTAATAAACAAGAATTAGGCATAATAATATGTGACAATAGAGATAGAAAAGAAGATAAACACTTAAGAGAAACACACCATCACATATTGAATAAAGAAATGGATTATAATTCTGATTTTAACAACATAATAGGAACAGTATTTTTTGCTCCTTCCGATAAAAGCATGGGCATTCAACTTGTTGATTTAATAGCTGGGGCTATTTATAGATATGTAGCACGAGCAGATAACAAATTCTACGATTGTATTAAAACAGTAGTTAGGCGAAACCAAAGCGGTAATGCAATAGGATGGGGGATTATTTGTATTCCACACAAATAAAAGACACCGTGTTAGGAAAACTCCTAAACCAGAGACACGGGCTCTGTCACGGTGTACATATATTTTAATACACTTTTCCCTACTTGTCAAGGGGGGCTAGTTACATTTTTTGATTTAGAGGATTATCTGTCGGACACTGTCCCTTGTATCTAACTCTATGACCTGTTTTTGCTTCCATATATTTTTCCACTAGTCCGAGTATAGGAGTTATTTGTTCAGCAGGTAAATCTTTAAAATAACATAGTGTTTGAGACATTTCGATAAAAACTGGGTCTCTAGAAATTTCGTTCATATCTTTCGTTCCATCTAATACACCTAGTCGTTCTAATTCTTCTAGAGCAAGACCCATTGCTGTTATATGACAGTGTATTTTGTTGGAAGACAATGTTTGACCAGGAGAAGAAGCTAACATTACAAAAGATATAATAACTTTTTGGGTGTATTCCATTTTCAATATATCTTTCGGAAGCCATCTCACGTTATTGATAACGATAGCCATTAATAAATCTTTTATATCGGATATTCTTTTGCGATTATCTGGGGTTTCCTTTTCAAATATTTCACGACACTTACTCCCCGAAGATAATGCTGATGGGGGTATTTTTTCAGATTTGCTAGAGTTTTCATCTGTATGTGATTGCTCTGTTGCCTGTGCAAGTGGTGAGAAATTAGATTTAGATTCGAGCGATTGATTCGAATTTGTTTTAAACATGTTATATACAATAATTCCGATAATTATAATTATTAAAATTTCCATTTAAAATTCCTTATTTGATATATCTATTCCTTCTACACCTGCTTGCGAAAGCATAATAAATTGATGCCCTTCTATAGGAACGTTATGGAAAGGTAAATCTGAATAAGATTTAATATCTAATGTTCCATCTATTGTTAGATGATAGGCCAAACCTGCACCTACTCCCATTAATAAACCATGTATAATTTCTTGTTTTTTGTTGTGAACGTTATCCCAGAATATATCGTGTTCATCTGGTAACTTTTTTAATACTATATCAGATAATAGAGATATTATAATTATTGCGCATTCTGCTGTAATACCCATTACTATTCCATGAGATAAAATTGAGCGATGAGCACCAATTCCAAATTCCAAATCCAAATCTGGCAATCCTCCGTCTCCATCCAAACCGCCAGAACCGAAATTTATTCCTAGTGCGAATGCTAGAAGAAAAGGACCGTATTTTGTAATAAATTCTTTTGGATTTTGTTTTCCGAACTTGCAAACTTTTAGTAATTTTGCGTATATAACTTTAATCTTTTCTTTACAATTATTAACGCTATCTAAGGTATATTGTTTAATATTTCCTTGTTTATAATTAGAATAGGTATCACGTGAGATTTTAAATAAACCCTTTACCATATTAGAAATGGTAATACAAAAACCTTTGACTCTTCTCTTAGTAATATGTATAAAAATTTTGGGAATTTCTTTGGTTACAGTTACGATATCAACGGATTCCATTTGTTTTATAGCGAATATAAATTCGTCAAACAAATTTTGATATCTACAGACATCTACTTCTGATAAATAACTATAACTCATATTGTTAAAATATAACATTATTATATCAAAAATGACTTTTTTTGTCTTTTATATCTAGTGTTCGAACTGAAGATAAAAATCATACTGAGATCTCGGTACTCTAGGAAAAGAAAAATTAAAATTTGCCAAAAAGGATTAGCCGGCACAAATTTACAGAACCCAAAATACCTTGCGTTATTTTGTAAAATATCTATATGAGCAAAGATTATAAAATCACTATTGCCAAAAGCGCAGGGTTCTGCCCGGGTGTCAAAAACGCTATTGAGAGAGTACTTCAACTTTCCGAAAAGGGAAAGAAGCCTGTTTATACCGTTGGGCCTTTAATACATAATAAACAAGTTACCCAAATGCTTGAAAAGAAAGATATTTTTACTATAAATAATTTAAATGAGGCTACTGACAAAAACGGCGTTTTGGTTATACGCGCACACGGAATAACGCCGGAATTCCAAAAACAAGTTTTTGATATGGGCCTTGAAGTTGTGGACTGCACTTGCCCACTTGTTAAACGCGCACATAATATAATAGATGAATTTGCAAAAAAAGGTTATTATACCGTCATTATCGGTGATGCCGAGCATGCGGAAGTTATCGGCCTACTTGGTTACACGCAAGGTAAAGGCATTGTGGTTGCTGATGCGGAAGAAGCAAAAAAATTGCCTGCTTATGATAAAGTAAATGTTGTTGCACAAACAACGCAAAAAGAACAAACTTTTTTTGATGCGGCGGAAGTTATAAAACAAAAAGCAAAAATCTGCCAAATATCAAATACAATTTGCACACCTACAAAACAAAGGCAGAAAGAAACTTTAGAACTTGCAAAAAATGCGGACCTTGTTATAGTCGTTGGCGGTAAACACAGTGCAAATACAGCACGCCTTGCAAAACTTTGCGGTGAACTTTGCAAAAAAGTTTTGCATGTGGAAACTGCCGAAGAAGTTAAAAAAGAAAATTTAGAAGATGCAAAAAATATTTTAATCACAGCAGGTGCATCAACGCCTGATTGGGTAATACAAGAAGTTGCAAAAAAAGCGGAAAATATTAAGGAGGGGAAATGAGTAATATAAAGAGAATCGGCGTTCTTACCGCCGGCGGGGATTGCCCCGGCTTAAATGCGGTTGTTCGCGCCGTAGCAAAATATGCTTTAAAAGAAAATATTGAAGTTTACGGTTTCAAAAACGGTTTTGACGGGCTTGTGAAAAATGATTTTGTTATACTTGATAACAAAACAGTATCCGGCATTTTAACACGCGGAGGAACTATACTTGGAACTAGCAATATCGCAAACCCCTTCCGCTATACTTTAGCACCGCACGGTACGCCGGAAAACCCAAAAGATGTTTCAAACCTCGTTTTAGAAAATATAGAAAAAAATAAAATTGATGCAATAGTAGCTATCGGCGGGGATGGTACTTTATCAATGGCAAAACAATTTATTGATAAAGGTGTAAAAATCGTAGGTGTTCCGAAAACTATTGATAATGATTTATCCGCTACCGATTATACTTTTGGTTTTGACAGTGCTTTAACTATTGCTACCGATGCGGTGGACCGTTTGCATAGTACAGCAGAATCACATCACCGCGTTATGATTATTGAAACAATGGGCCGTTATGCCGGGTGGATTGCTTTGCGTTCTTGCATAGCAGGCGGCGGCGATATTTGTTTGTTGCCGGAAATACCTTATAATGATGATGTTATCGTAGATGCAATTTTAAAACGCCAAAGCCAAGGCAAAACCTTCAGCATTATTGTTGCGGCGGAAGGCGCAAAAAATGAGAAAGGCGAAATGGCTATTCAAAAAACAGTTGCCGGCTCAACCGATCCTATACGTCTTGGCGGTATCGCCCAAAAAATTGCGAACATGGTTGAAAGCAGAATTAAAACCGAGTGCCGCGTAGTAGTTCTTGGGCATTTACAAAGGGGCGGAACGCCGACTGCTTTTGACAGGTGGCTTTCCACACGTTTCGGCAGTGCGGCGGTTGACCTTATTTTGAAAGGCAAAACAGGGTACATGGTCGCTTTAAGGGGAACGGAAATTGTTTCTGTTCCTATTGCCGAGGCCGTTTCAAAATTAAAACGCGTTGACCCAAAAGGGCAGGAAGTGCACGCCGCGGTAAGTGTTGGCACAAGTTTCGGTGCAAATTTAAATTTTGAGGATTAATTATGATAAATAAACAAGAATTAATGTTCGGTGTTCACCCGATACGTGAAGCCCTAAAAAGCAAAAAACGCCATATCTTTGAACTTTATATCGTCAAAGACAAAGCAAAAAACCGCGCCGTTGATGAAGTTATTAAAATGGCAAAAGCGGCAAATGTTATCATAAAAAGTGTTGAGGCTAAAGTTTTGGACAGTATGGTAAACGGGCAAAACCACCAAGGTTTAATTGCACGTGCCGATCCTTTAAAAACTTTGCGTTTGAGTGATGCAATTTTTCAGGCACAAGGCAAAAAAGAACTTTGGCTTGCTTTAGATGAAGTTACCGATCCTCAAAATTTGGGTGCAATGCTCAGAAGTGCGGCATGCCTTGGGTTTTCAACAGTACTGCTTCCAAAACACAGAACTGTCGGCATAACACCTGCCGTGCATAAAGTTGCTTGCGGTGCTTTGGAAACTTTAAACATTGTGGAAGTTTCCAATTTAAATACCGCAATTATTGATTTAAAGGAAGAAGGCTTTTGGGTTTACGGTGCAGATATGGCCGGCAAAGATATTAAACATTTTTCCTATGCTTACCCTGCTTTACTTGTTATCGGTTCCGAAGGCACAGGGTTAAGGGAAAAGACAAAAGAACATTGTGATGATATTATTGCCATAAAACAAAAAGGCGGTGTGAGCAGTTTAAACGCCTCTGCATCAGCGGCAATAATAATGTACGACATAAGTTCCAAAATGGGAGATTAATTTATGAAAGTAGTCGTCGGCATAAGCGGCGGGGTTGATTCCGCATTATCTGCATATTTACTTAAGGAACAAGGGCATGAAGTTATCGGTGCCATGATGCTTACTTGGGATAAATCTATGCCCATCCCCCCAATTACAGGCGGCTGCCTTGCCCCGGAAGAAGAAGATTTGGAAGCCGCACAGTCCGTTGCAAAATCCGTCGGCATACCTTTGGTAACAGTTAATTTAGCAAAAGAATTCAGTGAAATTGTTTTAAAAAATTTTAAGCAGGAATATGCCGCAGGCAGAACGCCAAATCCTTGCTTGATTTGCAATCAAAATTTAAAATTCGGTTTACTTATGCAAGGCGTAAAAAAGCAGGGTGTTGATTTCGATAAATTTGCAACCGGTCATTACTGCCGCATAAATTACGATGAGAATTTAAAACGCTACCAACTTAAAACCGCAAGTGATATGAAAAAGGACCAAAGTTATTTTTTGTACCGCTTGAGCCAAGAACAACTTTCAAAAATAATCTTCCCGCTTAGTGAACTTACAAAAACGGAAGTTAGAGAATTGGCGGAAAGATATAATTTGCCCGTCGCAAAAAGGCAGGACAGTCAGGACTTCTACGCCGGGGACTATAAAGATATTTTGCAATTTAAACCAAAACGCGGCGAGATTGTTGATAAGACCGGTAAAGTTTTGGGCCACCACGAAGGTATTTGGAATTTTACTATCGGCAAACGCAAAGGGCTTATCGGCGGCGGTACTAAAGAACCGATTTATGTTATAGGCCTTGATTCTTGCCATAACCGCGTAATTGTGGGCGGTAAAGACGATTTATTTTCTAAAGAAATTACTGTACAAAATATTAATTGGGTATCAATTCCGCCGACTGAAAATTTTAGCGCACAAGTTAAAATACGCGCGCAACATAAACCGGCGGAAGCGGAAATTTTTGTTAAAGATAATACCGCAAAAGTTGTGTTCAAAGAACCGCAAATGGCAGTTACCCCGGGGCAGAGTGCTGTGTTTTATGATGGGGAAATCTTACTTGCCGGCGGCGTAATAAAGTAATAAGGGAATTTACAATTTCCATTTTTTACCGTCTAATTCTTTTTGGTAAATTTTAATTTTTCTTTTCCTAAAGTACCGAGAGTCGCTTCGCTCCCGTTCTTCTTAGTACTTGTCGTCAAAGATAAAACTAAAATTTCCTCAAAAATACTTGCCGGAGTTGTATACTCAGTTTGACTTTGTTTCAATTATTATTCTAAATCATTAAGGTATTAGTACAACTTCTTTCAGACCATCTAATTTACAATCTCGCCATAAATTTTGTGGTGGTATTTGATCATAAGTAATATAATAAGGTTTGCCTAACATCTTTTCAAGGGCTTTATGAATATCAAAAAAATGGCCTGATCCCATTTCACTAAAAACAACTTGATATTGATTAAGTGCGGCAGTTATGTTTTCCAACATAAATATACTGCGTACATCCGGCTGCCCACGCATAATTTTGTAGAAAGGTGTTTTGCGTACCCACTTTTTGGGGGACATTTCTATTAAGTCCAAATAAAAAGAAGTAAAATCAGTTGTATTAAAATTTCTGCGATAATGTTTTTTAAAATAAGAAAGCAAACTTTCTTCAGTAAATAATTTTCCCCATTTTTGGTTATGAACTGTCTTTTCATACTCTCTTATTTCTTGTACAGCATTGGGTTGTTTTCCTTCATGTCTAGCAACACCGTTTGCATGGCGGATTATACAAAACATTTGGAAATCATCATAAGAAAACCCATGTTTTTTAGCATATTCCCATTGTTCTTCAAAGTCAGCATCCATCCGCACTAACGGAATATTATTTTTAGCACTTAAAGCAGCGGTATAACTGTCTTCCCATTTTTCACAACCGTTTAAGGGAAATCCTTTCTCTCTTTCAATTAAGGATATATTCGGGGAATATTTATCAAAAGCATACTGTACAATATGTAAGGACTTAGGGCCATGATCAGCTGCAAGCAGTATAAGTGTTTTTCCTTCTTTTTTGTAAACAGCCAAGAAAGGCGATTTTATTTTATTAAAAAAAGCGGTTGTTTGTTTCGGGGTAGGGTTTAGCACTAAATTGGTAGCAGCTTTAAATGTCTTTGCAAATACAAAAACATGCAACACACAAAACAATAAAAACAATATAAAAGTGTTTCGTTTCATGGTTCCATCGCCAATTTGCGAATTTGGCTTGAAAAATTTAACAACTACTTTTCGATTTTGGCTTCGTCTAGCAAGACGGCTAAATCATCAAGTTGTTGCTTGTCTACAACATTAGGGCTTTCGGTTAAGGGGCAGAAAGCCGCCGTTGTTTTAGGGAAAGCAATAACTTCTTTAATTGATTCTTCCCCGCAAAGCAAAGCAACCAAACGGTCAAAACCAAGACCGAAACCACCGTGCGGCGGTGCACCGCATTCCAAAGCATTTAAGAGCATACCAAAACGGCGTGCACTTTCTTCTTTAGAATATTTCATTAAATTTAAAATCTTTTCTTGCAAGGCGCGGTTATGATTCCTGATTGAGCCGGATGAAAGTTCCACACCGTTTAACACCAAGTCAAACTGTTGGGAATTGACTTTAAGCGGATCGCTGTCAAGCAAAGGAATATCTTCCGCCACAGGTGCTGTAAACGGGTTATGTGCGGCATCATAGCGTTGTTCTTCTTCAATATATTCAAGTAACGGGAAGTTAAGAACAAACAAAGGCGCCCATTTTTTAGATGGTTTTAAGTTCAAAACTTTTATAAGTTCCTTTCTTAAAGCACCCATAAAAATTGAGCAAGTGTGATCATTATCACTGCCGATAAAAACTGTATCGTTTTCCGCAACTTTTAAAGTGTCGGCTAAAGTTTTTAACTCGGTTTCGGTAAAGAATTTTGCACTAGGGCCTTCAAATTTGCCTGCTTTATATTTAAGCCACACAAGCCCTTTTGCACCGTTCTTTTTAACAAGGTCGGTTAATTTATCAATCGCACCGCGTGATAATGCGGCGGCGGAATTTTCGGCCTTAATTGCACGGATAACACCTTTGTTTGCAAGGATGTCCGCAAAAACTTTAAAACCGGTGTTTGCAAAAATATTTGAAACATCTTCAATAAGCATACCGTAACGCATATCGGGTTTATCTGAACCGTATTTAAGCATGGCCTCTTTATAAGGCATACGGATAAACGGTGTTTCTATCTTTTCCCCGACGGTGGTAAAAACGCTGTTCATTAAACCTTCAATAGTTTTAAAAATATCATCAAGTTCGGCAAAAGACATTTCCACGTCAATTTGTGTGTGTTCGGGTTGGCGGTCTGCACGCAAATCTTCGTCGCGGAAACAACGTGCGATTTGGAAATATCTGTCAATACCGCTTGCCATTAAAGTTTGTTTAAACATTTGCGGGCTTTGCGGAAGTGCATAAAATTTGCCTTTGTGAACACGGGAAGGCACCAAATAATCGCGTGCGCCTTCTGGGGTGGAACGGGTAAGAATAGGTGTTTCAATTTCCAAAAAACCATTTTCATCTAAGTAACGGCGTGCGATTTGTGCAACTCTGTGCCTCATTTTTAAATTGCGTATCATGCGTGCATTACGCAAATCAAGATAGCGGTATTTAAGGCGGATATCTTCCGTAATATTTTTTTCCGTTTCAATATCAAAAGGTAAAGGAATTGAGGTGTTTAAAACTTCAATACTGTCAACAATAATTTCAACTTCACCCGTGGGAATATTTTTGTTTATATAGCCTTCTTTTCTTGCGGCAACTGTACCCGTTGCGCAAATAACATATTCCTGGCGCAAAGTTTGGGCAATTTCAAAAGCGGTTTTGTTTGACGGGTCAATAACAAGTTGCACAAAACCCTCACGGTCGCGAAGGTCAATAAATAAAACGCCACCGTGATTCCTGTAACTGTGCACCCAACCGCACAAAGTTTGCTTGGTGCCTATCATCTTGGTATTGATAAGCCCTGCATAAGATGTTCTTTTCATACTATTTGTCCTCTAATGTGGCAAGCAAATCATTTAAAGATAATTCTTTTTGCTCGCCGGAAGTTAAATCTTTTAAAACCGCAGTATTTTTGGAGACTTCATTCCCGCCTACGATAATTGCATAACTTGCATTAATTTTATTGGCTTGTTTCATTTGCGCTTTTAGGTTCTTATCAAATAAACCGCCTTGCGCGCTTAAGCCCTTTTCGCGCAAAGTTTGCAAGATGTTAAAAGCATAATTGTTTGCGCTTTCTTCAACGGAAACTACAAAAATTGTTTTACTTTTTTGTTCTTCAAAACTGCTTGCAAGCGCAACGCGTTCCGCGCCCAAAGCCCAACCGACTGCCGGCACTTTCGGCCCGCCCATTGAGGCGATTAAATCATCATATCTGCCGCCGGCGGCCAAAGCATTTTGCGCACCTGCAATATCGGCCTGAAATTCAAAAACCGTTTTTGTGTAATAATCTAAACCGCGCACCAAACAAGGGTCCACTTCAAAAGGAACTTTGCCATCTAAATATTTTTTTACTTCGTCAAAATGTTTTTGGCAAGTGGGGCAAAGTATTTGTTTCGGCGCACTTTGTGTAAATTTAGGCCCGTCAATTTTACAATCCAAAACACGCAAAGGGTTTACTTCCAAACGTGTTTGGCACTTCTCACAAAGTGAATCTTTTTGTGCGGTAAAAAATTTAATTAAATCTTCCCTAAATTTGGGGCGGCACTCTTTGCAACCGATAGAGTTTATTTTAACTTTATAATTTTTTACGCCGAGTTTATCAAAAATTGCTTTAAGCATTAAAATTACTTCCGCATCTGCAGCAGGCGAGGCATTGCCGATATATTCAAGCCCGATTTGCTCAAATTCGCGATATCGGCCTGCTTGAGGGCGTTCTGCCCTAAACATATTGCCGATATAGAAG
>JBGVBB010000103.1:0-1744 GCA_045225155.1 Elusimicrobiaceae bacterium | reverse complement strand
ATATATTTTAGCATAAAAGGAAATAAAATTGTAAAATTTAAATATGGACATATTTTCTAAGTATCCGAATTTTAAAAGCGGTTTTGCGGTAATGGCCGGTTTGGCCAATGCGGGCAAATCAACTTTATTAAATAAATTCGCAGGTGTAGATTTATCACCGGTAACTCATAAACCGCAAACAACAAGGCAAAATATTTTGGCCATTTGTGAGGGGGAAAACTATCAAATAGTTTTTGTTGATACCCCCGGTTTCTTGCATGCTGAATATAAATTGCAAGAAATAATGTTAAACTCTTTAAACCAGGCAATAACACAAGATGCCGACCTTGTAATTTTTGTTTACGATGCAACGCAACCGATAGCAAAACACGCACCTTTAATAATTAAACTTAAAGAACTTAATTGTCCGTTATTTCTCGTCATAAATAAAATTGATTTGGTGCCGGATAAAGATACGGTAAACAAAATTGCAAATACACTTTTAAAAGAACTTCAAATAAGTAAAATATTTTTAGTTAGCGCAAAGCAAAATAAAGGTGTGCAGGAACTTGAAAAAGAAGTTGTAAATTATATTCCTTTTAATCCGCCTTATTTTCCCAAAGGGCAACTTACAGACCGCTGGGAAAGATTTTATATCGCCGAGTTTATACGCGAGCAAATATTTTTGCAATATAACCAAGAAATACCTTATTCTACGACTGTGGAAATTGAAAAGTTTACCGAAGACCTCGGTGACAAAAACTATATTCGTGCCGTAATTCATGTGGAACGCGAAGGCCAAAAACCGATAATTATCGGTAAAGGCGGTGCGGCTATTGCAAAACTTCGCATGGCAGCACAGGAAAGAATTTGTGCATTTTTGGGTAAAAAATATCGTCTGGAACTTCAAGTCCAAGTTAGCCCGTCTTGGCGTAATGATGATAAATATCTCAAGCGTTTTGGTTTTATTGAATGACGCAAAAAAATAAATTACAAACCTTATTTAAAGATTATTTCAGTTTATATAATCCTTCTCTTGCTAAAGGGGTGACGTTAGTTGCCTTGCTTGTTGATACAACTTTAAAAAGGGGGGAATTGGATGCTGTTTTTAACCTTCTCTGCCGAGAAATTGAAAATTATCTGCAAGAAATATCTTCCCCAGAAGAAAAAGCTGAAATTTTCCGTATGGTTTTATTTAATGATTTAAAATTTAAAGTAAGTGCTTTAAGTGAAGAAAAACAACTGTCTTTAAAACAAGTAATCAGAACAAAAAATACTACTCCTATGTTCATGGGGGTTTTGTACTTGCTTTTGGCAAAAAATTTTAATACTCCGGCTTTTTTGGGGTTAAGCAAAGGGCAGGTAATTGTCTGTTTTCAAAAGGAATATAATTTCCCTAATGTATATATAGGTGTGAATAATGACGGTGCATCTACTACCGATAGTCAACTTGCAGCCCACGGAATAAAGCATGAATTACAGATTTTGAATACCAAACAAATAATCAGATATTTACTTTCCAATTTGATTTATTTATATACCAAACAAAAGAACGACGAGAAAAAGCAATTTATTCAAACACTGCTTGAAAATTGTTTATAAAATTTATATCGGCGTAAATCTATTTATTCTTTATCGTCGTATTATCTGAAGAATTTTCTTCCGGCGCGGTATCGCTTATACCTAGTTTTAACATTTTTGCTAAAGCATAATCGTGTTGGGCCGCATCGGTTTTGCCGAGTTGTTCATAGCATTTTGCACGCAT
>JBGVBB010000102.1:0-1576 GCA_045225155.1 Elusimicrobiaceae bacterium | reverse complement strand
CATAGTTAAAACAAGATATTTTAAATTCAAAACTTTGGCTAAATTTGCTGCCCTTTGCGGTTCATCGGCTGCGGGGGGTAATGGTTTTTGGCAACCCTTTTCCACGGCGCAAAAACGGCAAAAACGCGTGCAAATACTGCCAAGTATCATAATAGTTGCCTCGCCTTGGCAAAAACATTTGCCGCGATTTGGGCAACGCGCATTTTGGCAAACTGTGGGCATCAAGTTACCGTCTAAAAATTTTTGTGTTTTTGCGGCAAGTTCGGTATGATATGCTGCCTTACTTTTGCCAACCATTTCTTTAAGCCAAAGCGGAATTTCCAACATAAACTGCTCCTATAATAGTATAATTATAGTAAATGCGGAAGACCTTTGCACTAATTTTTTTATTATTGCCTTTTTGCGCTTTCGGGGCGGTTCCAACAACAACCGCACCTGCTACACTTGAAAGCGCAAAAGAACTTTATTTTTCTTCAAAACCCGAAGAAGCCCTAAAACAATATATAGAAATCTCAAAACGTGATAAAGACAGAAAAGCATTTTTAAATGCTATTTTTATTGCACTTGAACTTGCACAACCCCGCCTTGCCGTTGATACTTCTGCAGAGGCAATAAAATTATTCCCCGATGATAAAACCATCTTGGAGTTTGCCGCACGTGCTTATTTGGCAAACGGGCATAATCTGCATGCGGAAAATTTATTTTCGCTCTTAAACAGCGCAAGCCATGATAAAGACGAATTTTATCATATCGGCATGGCCCGCGCACAAATGGGAATGGGGGAAAATAAACTGGCCGAACAAAATTTACTCCAGGCAAACAAAGGTTCAAATGCGGCTTTGGCAAATTTTTTACTCGGCGAACTTTATTTTAAACAAAAGGATTATTTCTTCGCCGCAAAACATTATAAACTTGCCCTTGACCTTGATACTCAATTCCTGGAAGCGCAAAAAAAATACGGGGATTCTTTGATGAATCTTAAACGTTATAAAGAAGCTTGGCAAAGTTATAAAAATGTTCAAGCGGCAGATGCACAATATAAAGAAGTTTCAAAAGCTTTAAAGGAATTAAGTTCCTTATATAAAGAACCCGTGAATAAACTTGATATACCGGAAAAGACAAGATCCCACACCAGCATAAAAAGCCCGGAAAATTATACCGATAAACCTTTCCCTAAAATACGTGTGGGGCTTGGCGCAAAAATAAACGGTGCCCCAAAAGGCGTAAATGAAATTCAATTTTCCACTTCGCATAAATTTAATGCCGTTGCCGGCGGAAAAATTATTATAAAAGACGGTGCAAATAAAACTTATTGGACTGTAAAAGTAATAAAAGGTGTGCCTTACTTAATTTCTCCGAAAGGTGATAAAACTTCCTTTAAAAAATCTGTAAAAATAACACAAAAATCAACTGAACAAAATGCACATACCATCATAGTTAAAAATATGCTTGTGGGGCATGGAACAACATGGATATCCCGCGAAGATAAAGAGTATCGCGGCGATATGGAATTTATTTATTCACCTAAAGCCGGTGGTATTTACCTTGTAAATCATGTTAACATGGAAGAATATTT
>JBGVBB010000101.1:0-3121 GCA_045225155.1 Elusimicrobiaceae bacterium | reverse complement strand
GACGGGTTGTATAACTAATTTACGGTAAGGAAGTTTTTTATACAACCCTACTTTTTAAAGTGTCTTTGTAAGTTCGGGCGAACTTCCTTAAAAGTCATATCAATAACAAAAAACAGAGATATCTCACCATCAAACTGCAGTTATACCGATATATTGCCTGCCACTCAAAGCACACTAGGCGCCGGATACACACCCGGCGCCTATTTATTCCCTTTTTGCTCCAAAACTGATAAAATTATTTTATGGATAACAAAAGAATATCTTGGATAGATACCTCTAAGGCTTTACTTCTCTACTTAGTTCTGTTGGGGCACATAGAAACACATGCGGATTTTGTATATTTAACAATATTTACATTTCACATGCCAGCTTTTTTCATTCTCAGCGGATACACCCATAAAGAAGGACAACAAGCATCAATTTTTATTTTTAAAAAAATTAAGAGTTTAATTTTTCCTTATTTTATATTTTGTTTTTTAGGCTTGATTTTAAGACTTATTTATAACGATTATTATATTTTTAACCATGCTAACCTTCAAACAATGCTATACCAAACTTTTTTTACAATGCAACCGGACATTCTGTTTGCCGGAACCGGCTGGTTTTTATTCACACTTTTTTGGGCAAATATCGGCGGATATGCATGGATTAAATATATTGGTAAATTAAATAAATATATTCAATACATTCTTGTGCTTTTATTATGTTTTTTCGCTTCAAATATACTTTTCTTCAATATAACAATTTTTAATACGGAACGATTACCATTTAAATTAGATTCAGCATTTATGGCTCTTTTCTTTTGGCTTGTAGGATATTATTTGAATAAATATAATTTCATGGCTAAAATCTTAAAACATATAATCTCATCAATCGTATGTGTTTTTATAGTTTACCTATTGTCATTTTCCTTAACATTCGGAAGCAATATGGCAAATTGCGAATATTTCAATTATCCTTTGTATATTTTAGCAGCTCTAAGTGGTTCCACAATAGTTTATATAATATCCTATTACTTGGATAAGATAAAAAATTTCCAAATACTCAGAGAAATAGGAACCCTAACACTACCGTTATTTATGCTACAAGGGATATTCTTATATTATGCTTCAAATAATTTATTTATTCCTATAGGAAGAGCATTGTCCGGCTCAAAATCACTTATACTGGCGTTATGCATAATATGGCTAGAATATCCTTTAGCTAAACTTTATTACAAAATCTTTAAAAGACATTAATTTTTAAATATCTCTTGCCTATCTTTCCCGCTCCAAAACTGATAAAATTAATTAACAGCGCGCAACAGCGCATCATCGGAGGGTAAAATGAAAAAGCACATAAAAAACAATGTAAATTGGGTTGGGTTCTTAGATTGGGAACTCAAAAAATTTCACGGGGAAGATTATTCAATTATGCACGGCTCAAGCCAAAACGCATATTTAATTGAGGAAGAAAAAACCGTCTTAATTGATACGATTTGGACACCGCACCGCTTTGATTTTGTTGAAAATTTAAAAAAGGAAATTGACCTTAAAAAAATTGATTTTATCGTCGCAAATCACGGCGAATGCGACCATTCCGGTGCTCTCACCGCTTTGCTTGAGGAAATACCTAACACCCCCATTTATTGCACCGCCGCCTGCGTTAAAAGTTTGGAAGGCCAATACGGCAAACGCGGTTGGAATTTTAAAGTAGTTAAGACTGGCGACGGCGTGGAAATCGGTAACGGTAAAAAACTTATTTTTGTTGAAATGAAAATGTTGCATTGGCCCGATTCCATGGCAACATATATGACGGGCGATAATATTTTATTTTCAAATGATGCCTTCGGCCAACATTTTGCCGTGGAAGAATTATTTAACGATAAAGCAAACCAATGCTTACTTTTCCACGAAGCAATAAAATATTTCACAAATATTTTAAACCCTTTTTCCATGCTCGCCGCAAACAAAATTAAGGAAATAAAAAATTTGAATTTGCCGATAGATATTATTGCCCCCTCACACGGTGCAGTGTGGCGCGATAACCCTATGCAAATTGTTAATTTGTACGAAAAATGGGCAAATGCTTACCAAGAAAATCAAATAACTGTTGTGTATGATACAATGTGGGAAGGCACAACAAAAATTGCGCACCGTATCGCCGAAGAAATACATAAACAAAGCCCAGACACCGTAGTAAAAGTTTTCAGTATTGCAAAGCACGATAAAAATGAAATTATGACCGAAGTTTTTAAATCTAAAGCAATCGCGGTCGGTTCCCCGACGGAAGGCAACGATATGCTTTCAAGCGTTGCCGGTTGGATGGCATTTTTGAAATCACTTAAATTTAAGAACAAAAAAGCCGCCGCTTTCGGTTGTTACGGGTGGAGCGGAGAATCGGTAAAATTGATTCAAGAAAAGTTAAAAGAATCCGGTTTTACTGTTGTTGACGCATCCATAAAATCCTTATGGAACCCGACGGAAGAAACCCTTGCGCAAGTACCTAAAATGGTCAAACAATTGCTTGCGTAATTGCGTAAAATATTTAACACATAAAAAACTCCTTGAAATTTCAAGGAGTTTTTAATTTCGGAATTTTTAAATTATTCTCCCCCACACTAAATGATTCCTAGGCTGTTTTGGCGGCCTTGGGGGTTTATGTATATGCCTTGGCCTAATGGGACGAAATACAATATAATGCGGAGTATGATAACGCGGATATGGCCTTATACTTACATGATAATTAACATTTTGCCCGTGCAAATCAACTTGTTGCCGAACCGGGGCAGCACAGCAAGCAGAAAACATAAAAACACTTGCAAGCAAACCGATATATCTTTTCATATAAACCTCCTTTTTGTAGGTTCCGTAAATATAACGCTTAATCATAAAAAATTATTGCAAATTTATTTTTAGACAAGGCACAAACTAATTTGATATAATTTAATATATAGTTTAGTTGGAGAGATGGCCGAGTGGTTGAAGGCGCAGTCCTGGAAAGACTGTTTATCGGTGACGGTAACAAGGGTTCGAATCCCTTTCTCTCCGTTCATTAACTAAAAACAAATAAAATAGGAGAACACCAATGAAAAAACTACTGGTTGGAAGTTTTGCATTTGTATTAACTTTAATGTTAAGTA
>JBGVBB010000100.1:0-11000 GCA_045225155.1 Elusimicrobiaceae bacterium | reverse complement strand
GAGCAATCCGTGAGGGTTCAAGTCCCTCTCCGTCCAAATAAGTCAGGAGCGTAAAATGTCAGTAGACGGAAAACAAAATATCACCACAAAACAAATTTCAAAAGAGGGCTGCACCGTTGTTTTATCAGTTACCGCTGATGCAACTTTGGTTAATGAATGCTTTCATAATGCCACATTGCAAGTACAAAGCCGTGCCCAAATGCAAGGTTTCAGGGCAGGTAAAGTCCCATTAGATTTAGTCAAGAAAAATTTTGCAGGCCATATTATTGAACGTACATTAGATACTGTTATCCGCCGTGCTTCTTTAGCCGCTTTACAGGAAACAAAATTAAATGCGGTTATGGCACCGACAGTAAGTAAAGCTGATTTTAACGCTTTAAAAGAAAATGCCCCTTTTACTTTTGAAATGACAGTGGACGTCGCCCCTGAATTTGAACCTAAAGATTATATCGGCATCAAAGTTACCAAGAAAGATAATACCGTTAAACCCGAAGATATTAAAAACCACATTAATTCCGTTCTTGAAAATAATGCGACTTTGGAAGCTGCAAAAGACGGTGAAGGCGTCGGCGATGCAAGTTATGTTATAGTTAGCTACACAGGCAAGAAAAACGGTGTGGAAGATACAAAATATACCGCAAAAAGCGAAATGGTTGATATGTCCGCCCCGCAAACTTTAGCCGGCCTTGCAGATAATTTAAAAGGTATGAAGAAGGGGGAAACCAAAACTTTTGAAATTAAAGAAGAAAATACCCCTGTTGAAATTACCGCAACGGTTGAAGAAATTAAAAATAAAGTTCTTCCTACCTTAGATGATAAATTTGCCAAAGACATGGGTTTTGATAATGTTGAAAAACTTGAAGCACATGTTAAAGAAGCATTAGAACACGAAGCAAAACATAAAGCAGACAGAGATATAACCGGTCAAATTGAAGATGCTTTAGTTAAAGCAAATGACTTTGCTTTACCGAAATCTTTAGTTGATTATCACACCAATTTATCCGTTGAAAACTTTATTCAAAGAATGTTCGGCGGAAGAAATGCAAATATCCCCGAAGAAAACCGCAAAACATTTATGCAAAAAATGCGCCCTTCTATTGAGAAAGATTTAAAAATCGGCTACATTATTCATGCAATTGCAAATAAAGAAAATATTTCCGCAACGGATGCAGACTTGAAAGAAGAAATGGATAATGCTTTAAAGAACTCCCCAAAAGAAGCGGAACAAATTAAGAAATTCTTTGAAACACGCAAAGAAGATATCTTGGCAACAATTAAAGAAAGAAAGGTTTTTACCTTCTTAAAAGAAAAAGCAAATATTGCTTAAATTAGTTTGCTGATATTTTAAAAGCCCCTTATCAGACGAGGGGCTTTTTTTAATATAGGTCTTAAGTCCTACCCACTTGAAAAATCGGCATACTTCCGTTACACTATAATATCTGCAAGGAGGGAAAAGATGAAAATAGGAGGAGGTTTTATCAGCTTATTTATAATGCTGATGTTGTTGCTATCTCCCCCGGGAGTAGCAAGAAGTAAAGAAGTATTTAACAGCCGACAGTTCACTAAACAAATTAGGCTTGAATTAAAAGTTGCCCAGGTGACAAAGCACCCTATACTTACGCGTGGGCCCCTTGATTATTTGGCTGAAGGCGGAAGAAAGGCCTTAAATGATGATAACAGTGAAGAGTTCTATCACTGTAAAAGCGTGCCTGCAGTAACGGAAGAGGGCATATTGGCCGGCATGGCGGAAGAATTTGCATCTGCAGCTAATTATCAGATCGAAGAATTGAAATCAAAATATTACTGTTATAGATTTGATATACTAAGTTATTTCATTGCAAAACATCAAAATGAAGCATTAAAACGTGCATTGGATAATGATTTTGATGAGTATTTTGTAGGGTTAAAAAATCCCAATCCGTATAATGTGTTATATTTATTAAATCAGGCTGTTTTTGCGGAGAATAAAGAAGCCGTAAATTTAATTGCAGAAAACGGCGGACAGTATTTATATTTGGCATTACTTAATTTTATTCCAAATGATGATAAATTCATAGATTGGCAGTCTGAAATAAGAAAACGCGAACATAAGTATAAAAATATTAGAGTTAATTCTAATGATTTAGTTCATGCGATTTTACACAATAGTCAATATGATTTAGCTACCGTTAAGGAATTTATACCTAAAGATCAAAGACAAACAGAATATTTAAAAGCTTTAAATTCCTTAATTGATATAAGAACCCATTCAAAATAACTAATAAAAAGCCCTCAAATACTTGGGGGCTTTTAAACTTTTATTTAATACTTGCTATAAGTTAAATTTTACCTTCGTAAGCATCAAGGTAAATTTGTTTGATGTCCTTAAATAAAGGATAAACAGGGTTTGCCGCAGTGCATTGGTCATCAAAAGCAAGTTCAACAAGTTCGTCAAGTTTTGCCATAAAATCTTTGCGGCTTATGCCGTAATCTTTTATTGAAGCAGGCAAACCAATGTCCTTTTTAAGTTTAATGATGGCTTTAAGTAAGAGTTTTACTTTTTCATCATCATTTTTACCGCCGAGTTTAAGTTCGTCGGCAATTTGCCCGTAGCGTTCTTTGGCGCAAGGGTATTTATATTGCGGGAAAGTTGCTTGTTTTTGCGGGCAATCGGTTGCATTATATTTTATCACTTGGCAAATCAAAAGAGCATTTGCTACACCGTGCGGAATATTAAACATAGCACCGAGTTTATGTGCCATGGAGTGGCATATACCTAAGAAAGCATTTGCAAAAGCCATACCGGCAATTGTGGCGGCATAATGCATTTTCTCACGTGCGATAGGATCTTTTGCACCGTCTTTATAAGAACGTACCAAGTATTTGAAGACGAGTTTTGTTGCCTCTAAGGAATTTGAATTTGTAAAGTTTGTTGCCATGCTTGAAACATAGGCCTCCAAACAATGTACCAAAACATCAATACCTGATGCCGCGGTCAAACCCTTTGGCATATTATCAACAAAGTTCGGGTCAACTATTGCCATATCAGGTGTTAAAGCATAATCGGCAAGGGCATATTTGATATGGGTTTCATCATCGGTAATAATTGAAAACGGTGTTACTTCCGATCCTGTGCCGGAAGTCGTAGGAATTGCAACTAAACTCGCTTTTACGCCAAGGTCAGGTATTTGGCAGATGCGTTTTCTGATATCCATAAAACGCATGGAAATATCTTCAAAATTAGTTTCCGGTTGCTCATATTTAAGCCAAATAACTTTTGCAACGTCCATCGGGGAACCGCCGCCAAGTGCGATAATCAAATCAGGTTCGTAAGGTGTAACAATGTCCATGGCTTGTTTGACAGTTGAAAGGGTTGGGTCAGGTTTAACGTCAAAGAAAATTTGATAATCAATATCAAGTTCCTCTAAAACATTTGTTACCGCGGAAACCGCACCTGAGTTAAATAAAAACCTATCAGTAACGATAAATGCACGTTTTTTGCCTTTTAAAACACGGAGTGCCAAATCAACTGCGCCCCTTTTAAAATAAATTTTTCTGGGAACTTTAAACCACAACATATTTTCTCTCCTTTCTGCAACTGTTTTGTAATTTAGAAGGTGTTCAACACCGATGTTTCCGCTGACGGAGTTACCGCCCCAAGAACCGCAACCCAAAGTCAAAGAAGGTTCAAGTTTGAAATTATACAAATCGCCGATACCGCCATGTGATGAGGGGGAGTTTATAATCAAACGGCATGTCGGTATTTGGCCTGAAAAATAATTTATTCTGTGTTGGTTTAACGGGTTAGTATAAAATGCTGCGCTATGCCCTGCACCGCCCAGCAAAACAAGATGATGTGCAATATTTACGGCCTGTTCAAAATCTTTAGCACGGTATAATGCAAGCACGGGGGAAAGTTTTTCATGTGCAAACGGGTTCATAACGTCATAAGATTTTTCTTCCCCGACTAAAACTTTTGCTTTTTCCGGCACTTTAATGCCTGCAAGTTGTGCAATAGTATGTGCTGTTTGGCCGACGATTTTCGGGTTTACGCTTGTGCAACCGCATTTAAGGGCGGCTTTATAAGCATCCCTTGTGCAAGCCGCACCTTTTGTGCGCGGATCAATTAAAAGTATGGAAGAAACTTTCTTTTCCTCTGCACTATTTAAAATATATGCACCGCGTTTAATAAGTTCTTTTTTAACTTTATCGTAAATTTTATCAACAACAATCATTGATTGTTCAGAGGCGCAAATCATACCGTTATCAAAAGTTTTTGAAAGTAAAACGGAACTTACTGCCATTTGTATATCGGCAGTTTCGTCAATTACTGCAGGAACATTGCCGGGCCCGACGCCGAGTGCCGGCCTGCCCGAAGAATATGATGCTTTAACCATGCCTGTTCCGCCTGTCGCTAAAATGCAGGCAATATTTTCATTGTGTATTAAATAGGTCGTAAGTTCAAGCGAAGGTTCATCAATCCAACCGATAATATCTTTCGGTGCACCTGCTTTTACTGCGGCATCTAAAACAATTTTTGCCGCCGCAATCGTGCTTTTTTTGGCACGCGGATGGGGGGAAAATATTATGCCGTTCCTGGTTTTTAAACAAATTAAAGATTTAAAAATTGCCGTGGATGTGGGGTTTGTTGTAGGGATAATACCTGCGATAACACCCAAAGGTTCGGCAACAATTTTTGTACCGTTAATTTTGTCTTCTTTAATAATGCCGCAAGTTTTGACATTTTTATGTTTATTAAAAATATATTCGCTGGCGAAGTGGTTTTTGATAACTTTATCTTCCACAACGCCCATGCCGGTATCTTCCACCGCCATTTTGGCAAGAGGAATGCGTGCTTTATTTGCGGCAGCTGCGGCGGCTTTAAAAATTGCGTCAACTTTTTCTTGACTGAAAGTTGAAAAAATTTCCTGTGCTTTTTTTACTCTTTTAATTAAAGCATCAAGTGCTTTAACTGAATTTATTTTTGTATTGTTTACTGCAACGTTTTTTGTTTCTTTTTTAGGCATAATTACTCCTTATATATATTTTAGCATTTTGGGAGTAATAAAAAAGGAAAAAATCAAAATCCAAGTAAAAGACCAACACGGTAAACCAAAAACGCAACAAGCCAGGCAATAAAACATTGAAGGGCAACAACACCCACGGCATAGCGGCCACCGAGTTCGCGCCTGACAGTGGCAATAGCGGCGACACATGGAGTGTAAAGTAAGCAGAAAACCAAAAATACAAAAGCGGTTAATTGTGTAAATAAAGTGGGCAAAGCGTCAACATTTCCACCAAGTAAAACCGTAAGTGTGCTGACGACACTTTCTTTTGCCATAAACCCTGTTAGAAATGATGTTGAAATACGCCAATCGTGCATACCGAGCGGAGTAAATATAGGTGTAATCAAATTGCCTAAAAAGGCAAGTATACTGTTTGAAGAATCTTGCACCAAATTAAGGCGCGTATCAAAACTTTGCAAAAACCAAATTATCAAAGAGGCAACAAATATTATTGTAAATGCTTTTGTTATAAAACCTTTTGCTTTTAAATAAATCAAACGCAAAACATTTATTGCACTCGGTAAACGGTAGTTGGGCAGTTCCATAACAAAAGGTGTCGCTTCGCCTTTATACACAAATATTTTAAGGAGTATCGCAAGAATTATGCCCACAATTATGCCAAGTATATATAAACTCAAAATAACAAGCACTTTATTTTGTGTAAAAAATGCGGCGGTAAAAAATGCGTATATCGGTAGTTTGGCGGAACAACTCATAAACGGCGTGAGTAAAATTGTAATTTTCCTATCCCTTTCAGACGGTAAAGTGCGTGCCGCCATAATTGCAGGAACGGAACAGCCAAAACCGATAAGCATAGGCACAAAACTGCGGCCGGAAAGGCCAAGTTTTCTAAGCATTTTATCCATAATAAAAGCAACGCGTGCCATATAGCCGGTATCTTCCAAAATTGAGAGGAAGAAAAACAAAATAACAATAATCGGCAAGAAACTTAAAACACTCCCGACACCTGCAAAAACACCGTCAATTATTAAAGAGTGTACCACGGGGTTTAAGCCGTAAGCGGTTAAACCTTTATCAACTACGGCGGTAAGCCAAGCAATGCCGGCTTCAAGCCAATCGGATAAAATTCCGCCCATAGGCCCAAAAGTCAAATAAAAAATTATGCCCATAATTGCAAAAAATGCAAGAAGCGCAGTATACTTGCCCGTAAGCACTCGGTCAATTTTATTTGAAAGTTTATAGCCTTGTGTTTCCGACGGGCGACTTACAAATTGTTTGCATAAATTTTCAATAAAACCAAAGCGCATATCGGCAAGTGCGGCGGTATTTTCAAGGCCGGTTTCTTCTTCCATTTGTTCAATAATATGCGTGCAGGTTTCCTGTTCGTTTTTATCAAGGTTTAAAGTGTTTAAGATAAGTTCATCTTTTTCCGCTACTTTTGACGCGGCAAAACGGGGGGGCAAATCAGCCGCTTTTGCATGGTCTTCAATTAAATGGACGATAGAGTGCAAACATCTGTGCACCGCACCTTCTTTTGTATCGGTATTAGCACAAAAATCTAAACGAGTAGGGCGTTCCTGGTAACGTGCAACATTGATAACATGTTCCACAAGTTCTTCAATACCTTGGTTTTGTGTTGCTGATATTGCCACAACAGGCACACCTAAGGCATCTTCTAACCCGTTAACGTCAATACTGCCACCGTTTTTGGTAACTTCGTCAATCATATTTAAGGCGATAACCATCGGTATATTCAGTTCAATAAGTTGCGTTGTTAAAAATAAATTGCGTTCAATATTTGCGGCATCAACTATGTTGATGATGGCATCTGGCTTTTGTTCCAAAATAAAATTACGGGAGATTACTTCCTCTTGCCCATAAGGCGAAAGGGAGTATATGCCCGGCAAATCTGTAATGGTAATATCCGGATGTTGTTTGATTTTACCGTCTGTTCTTGTTACCGTTACCCCGGGGAAATTGCCCACCCTTTGATGCGCACCCGTAAGGCGGTTAAATAAAGTTGTCTTGCCGGAATTTTGATTACCGATTAGTGCCAAATGCAAATGCTTTTTGGGGTTGATTTGTTTTTTTGTCTGATAATAACTTTCTTCCCCTTTTTGAGAGTGGGAAACATTTGAATTGAAATTCCTTAAATTTTCGTGTTTTTTGGCAGTCGTGGCTTTTTTGATATTGGTAATTAAAATTTTTTCCGCCTCGCTTTTGCGGAGTGTTAAAACATAACCGCGAACTTTAAATTCCAAAGGATCGCCGAGCGGCGCAGTTTTAATTAAAGTTACTTTAACATGGGGGGTAAGGCCCATATCTAAAATATGTGTACGGAGATTATGGTCCTTACAATTTATTGAGACTATTTCCGCCTCATGTTTTTTTGGTAAATCTGCAAGAGTTTTATAATTTTGCTCATTCATAATTATTTGTTAGTCCTATCTAACAATATTATAGCATATATTTCGCTTTTGTTTTTGATATAATTTACTTATAATAGAAATGTATTCGGGGAGATTATATGCACGGATTTACCGAACCTAATATGCCTATTAAAATTTCGCTTAAGATGCCGGGGAATAGTTTTAGCGAAAAAGCGAAAAATGCAAAGATCCTTTTATATATTATGATTCCAATATTTTGTATTGTTGGAATATCAACTATGATATTTGGCAGTATGTCAAGGTCGATTTCTTGTACATATAATGATGATTCAACATATGATTGTCGTATAACTACAGAAAGTATTTTTACAAGAACAAAATTTGGAAATTATAGCAATATTGAAAAAGTGATTTTAGCAAGTAAACGTGGCAGTAAATCCACTGTATATCAAATTCAGTTGATTAATAAGAATGGGGAACAACTTTCTTATACAAATACTTGGCAAAGCCCGGCTTCTTCCCTTGCTAAAAAAGTGGATGAGCTCAATAAACAATTTTATTTGCATAAAAATTTTTCCTATGATTTTGGTATCGAATGGATGTTGATTCTTATGAGCCTACCTTTTGTAGTCATACCTATAATCATATTGATAGTATCCAAATACTGCTTAAACAACTATATTTTTGAAGAAGTTGCCCCTGGGAAATATCAAGCAGTGCTGAAGGCAAAGGATATTGGCAAGATGAATTTAACGGATGAACAAATTAAAGCCCTTGTTCAGCAAGTGAAAGGTGGGGCAGAACTAGGTGTACAAGTTTCGGAAAGTACTCAGGAAAAAAATGATCGAGAATTCAGAGATAGAGATGTTGAGGACTTAACAAAACAGTTTTATGAGGACGGTAAATAAAAAGGCAAATATGAACGAAAATTTTAATAAAGGTGCTAATACTTCTAACCCAAAAGTGTTTTTATTGATACTTCCGCTTTTTATAATTGTCGGTCTTGCTATTTTTATATTCGGCTTGGGTAATAGAACTTTGCATTGCACTTACGGCGGTACAAACTATAATTGCCAAACAAATTTAAAAATATTGGGTTTTGATTTGGGAACAGATAATTTTCAAAATATAACAAAAGCGGTTATGGCAAGTTCAAGGGGTAGCAAAGGTACCAACTATCAAATGCAATTTGAAAATCAAAACGGTCAAAAATTCAGATATACCGGTGTATGGACAAGTTCATACAATTCCGTAAATAAAGAGATAAATAGAGTTAATAAACTTTTTGAAGCCGGCCAAAATTTTAATTATAATTTTGCACGTGATTGGTTTATGATTATTTTCGGTTTATTTTTTGCAGGTTTACCGATGTTAATGTTAATTTTTTCTTTGCGTGCGACAAGTGATGATACCGGCTTTGGAAATTTTGATGCACAAAAATTTATAAAAAAAGATTTAAGCAAAATGAGTGACGCAGAAGTTTTGGCATTTATTAAACAAAAGGATGAAATGGAGAAATAAATTTTAAGGAGAGAATTATGAAAAAATTATTAGTATTTTTAACTTTTACTTTAACTTTGTTTTTATGTGCAGGGTTTCTATCTGCCCAAACAGCAAAGCAACTGTTAAACCAAATCGGGCGTGCGCCTGTTAAAACAGTAAAACCTAAAGGTGAAATGCGTATTTTTACTAAAGAAGGGGAGGAAATTATAACAAATTTCCCGTCAGCAAATTTGCTTTCCGCACCTAAAATACATGTAGTTTTCCCAACTGAAAATACACAAAATCGTTATCCTTCTGTTTATATAATTACAGATGAAGAATTAGACAAAGCAAAAATTGCCGAAATGTATCCTAAATTTTACGGTAAGTATTATTTTATAACTGTTAAACTTGAGAATGAGGAAAATAATTTTTCAACATTTTTAATTAAAGATTTACTTCCTTATATAGAAGTAAATTACGCCATTTTATCTGATACAGATCAACGAACTTTAATTGCCAAAAATTCTTTTGCATTAAATTATTTGGCAAATTTAAAAGAGATTTCCGCATACTTAAAAAATGCCGCGCTCGGTTTTGAATATTCTTCCCCGTTACCGAAGATTGAAACGACACAAGGCCTCAATTTGTGGGCGGACGGGCCTGTTGATAATATGGCTGCTTTGCACGCAAATTTAGCTGCACAAGGTTTAGTTTATTTAGAAAATTTTGCATACAATATCACTTCCGGTAAATTGACGCAAGGTTCTGCCAATATGGAGTTTTTATTTAATAAACAAGGCCGCAAAATTACTAAAACTACGCAATACCAACAATTTGACACACTTGATTTGGATAAAGATTATGCATCGCTTTTTTGGCTCAATTTAAAATCAAAAAGCGGTTATGCCATGGCATATATTCCGCAAGATTTACGCATTGCACCGCCTTTGCTTAATTGGAACAATGAACAAGCCTTATTTAACATAATTCCGGGTGCAGGTGTGGGCAAAATTAAAGTTTCCGGTAAAGCAGAATTTGGCAAAAAATTCAGTGCCAAATTTAATATTATCAGCAGTGTGGAACAAGCCAGGAAAGAAGCCCAAAAGCAGGCTAAAAAACAAGCAAAAAACACTAAAAAATAACCCAAAATGCTAAGTTATCCACAATTTATAAATATTTTTAATTAGTGCCCTTTGATATATGTTTTTTTTGCCTTTTGTATAGGGAAAATCTGCACAAATTTCATTTATTTTGATTAAAAAATCTAACCCAATTTAATGAGTTATCCACAGTTCCTATGCAAAAAGGGTTAGAACCCCTCTTTTTTTGTTAATGAATAAGGATTTTATACCTTAATTTATTGTACAAGTCCGGCAGGATAGGCAGGGAAAGGCATATCTTTTAATTTTTCTAGCATGATGTTGTAAATCAATTGTCTGTTGCGGTCTATATATTTATTGTAGCAATCGGTAACTTCATCAAAATCTCTTTTACGCATACATATCGGAAACGGTTTTTGTTTGTTTATTTTTGTTGCAATATCTTCCATCCAAGAGGCTATTTTTTCTTGGTTTTGCGGTAAGACGTTTAGAATTTGCGTATACTCTTCAAAACCGATAATATTACCGTTATATTTTAAATGGTGTTTATGTATATCTATTAAATCTTCAATTAAACTGTCAATAGTATAATTGAGTTGATAGAATATTTTTAGATTATCTAAACCCTCAATTTTACCTTGATTAAATATATTTGCAAAAGTATCAAGTTGTAAAAAAGCCAATATAGATTCCCCGTAAGATACAGATAAATTTTGTAAATCAAATTTTAAATCACGCACACCTGTCGGGTCATAATCTTTTTCACCTTTTTCCGGTAAACCGAATAGCATTTGGCTGGCAAGGGGGAGGACTTCAGATAAATTATCTGCCGGTGTACGGCCCTTTTTCCCTAAGCAAGTATAAGGCAAAACATGGGCACCTTCATGTATGCCTCCATTGATGGGAATTAAGATATTATTCGATTTTTCTATTTCAATCCACGATACCGTTGCACGGGAAAATGTATCCGGTACCACACCTATTGGGTTTATTGAATTTATATTTTTAAAATGTGAGGC
>JBGVBB010000099.1:0-8252 GCA_045225155.1 Elusimicrobiaceae bacterium | reverse complement strand
TTTAAATCTTCCTGCTTTTTTGCGGTCAAAATAAGATGCACAAGTTTTGCGTATGGCGGGAAATTAAATTCCTTTCTAAACTCAAGTTCTTCTTTGGCAAAAGTTAAATAATTGTGTTTTTCTAATGACGGAAAATCAAATAAATTTTTATCTTTAATTTGCACGATTAAACGCGGGTTTTGTTCTGCCGCAAGCAAAGTTTTTAGTGTATAAAGTGTTTGCGCGAAATGCTCCCCTGCACGGAAATCCGCTGTTTTTAAAGCACTGGCACCGTCTAAAATAGCGGCAAGTGTCAAGCGGCATTTTTGGAAATTTGCACGCAAACTCAAAACGGTACCTACAATAAAATCATAATCGGAAAAATTGATTTTATTTAAATCAATTTTGGTTAAAGTTTGGCTGTCTAAACGCAAAATTTTAGCGTTTTTGAATAAGTGTTTTAATTCTTCTTCCACCGCTTGCGTACCACCCAAAGTATCCCTGAAAATCTGGTTTTGGCAACGTGGGCAAATTTGGTTTACACTTTCTTTTGCACCGCATTTTTTACAAAATAAAATTTCGCCTTTTGCTGTTTTTTGATGGCTTAAAACCGCACCGCATTTTTTGCATTTTGCCAGAGTATTACAAAACACGCAACTGTAAGCACCGGCAAAACCAAGACGGTTAATAATAAGTAAAGATTGTTTACCTTTATTAAAATTATCTTCTAAAAGCAAAGCAAGTTGCGGGGAAATAAATTTATTATTTTTAACCGTATATTCAAGCGGTAAAATTTGAATTTTTGATACGGTTTTAGAATCTTCAAAATTAAACAAGGCGGTATTTTTTAAAGCCTCAAGTGAAGGTGCGGAAGAAATTAAAATAACTTTCCCCCCTTCTAATCTTGCACGTTCAAAAAGGACTTCACGTGCATGATAATAGGGGCGCATTTCTTCTTGCTTAAAAAGTTTATCTTCCTCGTAAAACATCAAACTTAATTTTAAATTTTTAAACGGAAGTAAAACTGCAGAACGAGTGCCGACAACTACACAATGCTTGCCCTGATAAATTTCCGCCACGTTTTTTTTGCGCGTTGCAAGCGGAACTTTACTGTGCCAAAGTAAAATATTTTGTGCGCCGAGTTTTTGTTTAATTTCCGCAATTAATTTTGAACAGGAAACGACATCCGGCACAAGCACCAAAACTTGCCCCCCTTCAGACAAAGTTTTATGTGCCGCAAAAAGTGCCGCTTCCGACGGTGCAAATGATGAGCCGTAAAACAAAGTTTTTTGCTGCTTGTTTGCAAAATCAAGTGCTTCTTTTATTTTTGGGTTTTGTGTATTTGCGTAAAATAAAGGCAAATTTTCAGGCTTTGCAGTGCTAGGTTTTAATAATAATTTTTTTGTTAAAATTGCAGGTTTTAAAGTATTTAAAACTTCACCTAAAGTATTTGCGTAAGTTTTAGTTAAAAACTCAGACAAAGGTAAAATTGTTGACGGATAAGGCAATTCATCATCCAAGCCTAAAATTTCTTTCATTTTAATTTTTGGGTTTAGCGTTGGTTTAGTATCTAATGCGGAAATAAAACCGAGTTGTTCCGTTTTCCCGAAAGGAACTTTTACTTTTGTTCCGACGGCAACTTTCCCTTCCAAAGCAGCAGGCAAAATATAATCAAAACTTTTGCTTATTTTGATAAGCGAAACGGAGACCAACATAAACTACCCCTGTTTGACGATAGTTTTAGATACGGGTTCACGGCCCATGGCAGCAAGCAAAATTTTAAGGTCTGCCCAGGCATCCTTTTTCCAAGCCGGGTTTCTTAAAAGTGCGGCCGGGTGAAATGTTGCCAAAATTTTTATCGGCTTTGCCGGGGTTGCATAAGTTAAATTTAAGTCGTAAATCTTACCGCGTATGGCGGAAAATGTGGGTGTATCTTTAATCAAACTTCTGCCTGCAACGGAACCGAGTGCCACAATAAAGTCAGGTGAAATTATGGCAATTTGCTCCTCAATATAACGGCGGCATAAAGCGATTTCTTCTTGATTCGGTGCGCGGTCATTTCCGTGTTTTTCGGGTTCATTGGGTTCTTTCATCGGGTGGCATTTAACCATGTTTGCGATAAAAACTTCCTCGCGTTTAAAACCCATGGCGGCAATAATTTTATCTAAAAGTTGCCCTGCACGGCCCACAAACGGCCTGCCTTGGCGGTCTTCATCAAAACCGGGGCCCTCGCCGATAAACATAAGTTTTGTATTAATATTACCCTCGCCCGGAACAGCTTTAATGCGTGTTTTGCCCAGTTCGCAACGCGTGCATTTTGTTATTTGCTCAGCAAGTTCCGCAAGTGCGGCAGCTTTATCTTTAATAACTGTTTTTACTTCGGGCGCAGCTTTTTTGACCACTGCCTTTTTCGTGGCAGATTCTGTTTTTATAACTGTTTGTTTTTTATTTTTAAGCGGCTTTTTAGCAATAAAAAACCCCTCTTCTTCATTTAAGAGGTAGTTTTTTAATTCTTTGGCTAAATCGCGCGCTTTCATTATAATTTGAGAGGTTCTTTTGCTTTTCTTTCAGCTTCTTTGCGGGCTTCTTCTTCTTCCTTAAGTTGTGCGGCAATGGAAGCTTTAGATTCTTTCAAAACTTGTTGTGCGCTTACGCGACCGCTCAAAATATCGTCTAAAGCAACTTTGATGAGTTCCGTATCTTGTTTGTGTTTAAATTCTTCACGGCGTTTCAAAACTTTGGTTGCCCAAATGGAAGCAAGCACTACGGCATTATATTTATCTTCCGTATAATTTGTGATTTCTTCTTCAAAGTTAGTATTATTTTTATTTTCCATTTTACTCTCCTGACTTATTTAACTTTTTAACCAAATCTTTTTGCCTTGCAACTTTTTTAGATTCTGCTTCTACGATAGCGCGGCAAGTATTAATGCACTCTTTTAGATCATCATTAATAACAAGATAATCATAATTTTTGATTTGCTTTAATTCTTTAAGTGCCGTTTTTAGGCGGACATTTACATTTTGTGTACCGTCACTGCGGGCGGCAATTCTTTTTTTGAGTGTTGAAATACTCGGTGCTGTCAAAAAAATTGTTACGGCATTTTTGTAAATTTTCTTTACGGTTTTTGCACCTTGCACGTCGATAACAAGCAAAGGGCATTTGCCTCTTTTCAGAACACTTTCCAAAGAACTTTTAGGTATTCCGTAGTAGTTTACATGTACTTTAGCCCACTCAAGCATTTGTTTGTTTTTGATTGCCTTTTCAAAATCTTGATTAGACCAAAAAAAGTAATCCCTGCCATTTTTTTCGCCAAGACGCGGCGCACGAGTAGTTGCCGTTATGACACGGGCAATTTTTTTACCTTTTAAAAGTTCGTTTGCTACTGTTGTTTTGCCGGCGCCTGAAGGGGCGGACAAAATGATTGGAAAACATTCTGCCATATATATATTTTATTATATTTACAGTCAACTTTACAAGAGGAAAAACTATATTACTCTATCTTTAATGCTTCCACGGGATCCATGTTGGCAGCTTTTAGGGCCGGGTATATGGAGAATATAAAACCCGTAATTATTGCCATAGCGAAAGCCAAAACAACGGCAAGCAAACTAAAAGAAGTTTGTATATTGATTACTTTGCCCATATAGTCCAAAAGAAAATGGGAAAGCAATAGCCCCATAAAAGCACCAAGTAAACTCAAAATTACAGACTCCGCGGAAAATTGCATAAAAATATCTGTTTTACTTGCCCCTAAAGCTCTGCGTGTTCCGATTTCTTTTATACGTGCAAAAATTGTAGCCAAAATAACATTCATTATGCCGATACCACCGGAAATTAAAGCAATTAAACCCAAAATGGAAATAAGTTTTATAGTTTCATTCATGCTTTTTAGCTTATATGCAATTTCATCTTCATAGGTCATAATTATAATATCATCTTCTTCAACTTTAAGTTTATTTTTAAAAAAATGTATTATTCTTTTTTTAACTGCCGGGAATAATCTTTTATCTTTAATAGAGGCTGTTATATACATATAATCACCATAGTACCGATCTGAAGTTATTGGAATGAAGAAATTTGTATCATAGGTTTTTACTCTATTATCTTCTGTATATATTGGTGCTTCAATAGACCCCACTACTGTGTATGTATCCCTAAATATTTTAACTTTTTCCCCAATAATATCTTGTTTATCGATCCATTCAATTCCTTTATCTATATAACGACCCCAAGAAGACCATCTTTGCGGCCTATCATATTTATCTTTATTTTTTAATGGATTTTTAACATATACCGCAACTTTACGACGGTTTCTAACATCATCCCAAGAAATAAAACGTCCTTTCAAATTTGTATAAAGCCAATCAAATTTTGTATGGTTTGGCGTAATTCCTATATATGTCGTATTATAATGTTTCCTATTAAAAACAGAATTTTTTGTATTAGTAATATATCCACGTGGAGCCACAAAATTAAGTTCCGGGAATTTTTGCTCCATTTCTTCTATTTCTTTCATAGTGACTTTAGCACTTTTACTATTCCAAACATTAATAGTAAACACATTTTCTCCGGCAACGGCAAGTTGTTTGGCTTTTTCTTCTTTTGCATAATTTAAAGCGGAAAATACAAATAAAAATACAAGCACACCGATGCTTATTGCAAATACACTGAGTAGCGAACGGATTTTATTATTTAAAATTTGCCCAAAAGCAATATTTAAAGCGTTTATTATTTTACTCATGGCACAATATTTCCATCTAATATTTTGATAATTCTTCCTGCCGTTTTTGCAATTTCCCTATCGTGCGTAACCATTATAATTGTATAACCTTTTTTGTTCAAATCTTGGAATATTTTTAAAACTTCTTGGCCGCTTGCATAGTCCAAATTGCCGGTTGGTTCGTCGGCAATAATAATTTTTGGGTCATTTGCAAGTGCACGTGCAATACACACCCGCTGCCTTTGACCGCCTGAAATTTGCAAAGGTGTATTTTTACTTTTTGAAAGCAAACCGACTTTATCAAGTAAATCTTTAGCGCGAATATCTGCTTCCTTAAACGAGACATCTGCATATTTCATCGGCACTTTAACATTATTTAAAATGCTGATATTTGAAAGCAAATTAAAACTTTGAAAAATAAAACCGATACTTTGCCTTCTTAAAATAGTTTTTTCATAGTCAGAAAGTTTTGAAGTATCTTTTCCGTTTAAAAAATATTGGCCTTTTGTAGGGCTATCAAGCAAACCTAAGATATTTAAGAGTGTACTTTTGCCGCAACCGCTTGGGCCGACTAAGGCAACAAATTCCCCCTCTTTAATAGAAAAATCAAGGCCATGCAAGGCTTCAAATTCAAGCCCGCTTGCCTTATAAACTTTAACAATTTTTTTGCACTCAATTAAGTTCATTTTCTGTTAACAGTTCCGGAGATTCTATTACCTTTTGTTTTCTTTCCTTGTTTGCCTTTTCTGGAGTTGGATGTGTCTTCCTCAACTTCAATTTTGTCGCCTTTAATATCAAGGAAAATTTTGTCATCTTCCTTTAAACCTAATTCTTCGGGGGTCAAAATTTCCGCTTGCATATCGTCTTTAGCACCGAGTTTAATTTCAATCTTTTTTGCTTTTTTAGGGGCAATTTCTTTATAAACAAAGTATTTAATATTTTGGGTTGCAAGGTCCCTCTCTTCATAAACAGCATTAAGAGGAACTATTAAAACATCCTCATATTTACCAAGGTCAATTTCCGCGGTAGCGGTTAAACCCAAAATAATAGGGCCTTTATAATTTTGTGTTTCCGCTACTACGATAAATTCCACCTTGCTTTCTTCATCACTCCAACGGTTTTCTTCTTTAATTTCCGGCTGCGGAGAAATTAAGGTAATTTTGCCGTCAATATCTAAATTTGGTTTAGAAGCTATTTTAATTTTTATTGGCATATCGATATGTAATTTATCTATTTCATATTCCCCGACTTTAAATGGCAAAACATAAACATTTTCTTTAATAATTTTCATCAAACAAGTAGGATTAGAGGAATTACCTTGTATATATTCTCCTTCTTTTGGAAGTTCATAAGACACTTTACTTTTTGAGGACATCCTGTCATTTAAGCATCTCAACACCAAACCATCCATAGAGGCATAAATATCAATCGGAACATACTTTTCATAAATATTTTGACCGGGTGTAATGGTAACAAGTTTTTGACCTTTGGTAACTCTATCACCTTCTTTAACAAACATTTTTGTTATCCTTCCATCGGCAGTAGAATTAATTTCCATATTATATTTTGCGCTTATCGCTCCGTCTTTCCTTAAAGTTTCCGAAATCGTGCCATTTTTGAGAGTATGCATTAAAATTTCTTCCTTGACTTCGGGTTTTTTCTTCTTAAAAGCTAAATAGCAAACCGCCACAATAATTAACAAAATTATAATTATTTTACCTTTATGTCTATTTAAAAATTTCAAGAATTTCATAATCACTCCTTATTTAAAAATTGTGTATTTATTTGTTTAACCTTATTATTTGCAAAATTTTCTTGTGGTTTAAAGGGGCTTAAATTATAAATCGGCAATCCCAAAGCACGCTTATAAGAATATTGGTTTAATTGATAATCATAGCGGTATGTTGTATCATTAATTTGGGCTGATAAATAAGCATCTTGTGCATCCGCCAATTCAAGGGAAGTGGCTTTACCTATATCGTATTTCTTTGACGTTATATCCAAACGTTCTTTTGCAATTTTCAAATTGCCTTCGGAAATTTTTATACTTTCAAACTGCAAAGCAAGTTCCGTTCTTATATTTAAAACTTTTTGCCTAATGCTCCTTAAAGTATCCTCAAAGCCCATGTAAGAATTAACTAAATCGAGTTTAGAAATTTGAATATTATAGTAATTATCTACGCCGACAAAACCTATCGGAACATTTAAAGACAAACCTAAACTGTAATTTGTGTGATTACTGCGTGTGCCGAAAATATCTTGGCTGTTATTGTTTAAACTGAACCCTGCCTGCAAAGCGGGGATATTTTGTAAAGTAGTAATTTTTTTGCTTATTTTATCATTTTGCAAAGTCAGTATTTTTTGATTTATATCTTGGCGGTTTAAAAGTGCAACAGATAAATCTTCATCGTAACTTGTAGTATATAAAGGGGCAAGTTCTTTTAAATTATCTTCTAAAACTGCCTCTGCTTCCGGCGCACGGCCGATGGCTGTATTAAATGTCATTTTGCTTTTTTCATAATTTGCCTGTTTTTGTTTGGCTGAAAGTTGCGCGCTTTTGTAATTATTGTCCCCTTGCAAGAAACTCGTATAATCTCTCAGTCCGGCTTTGTAAAGGGAAGTTGTCATATCAAATTGGTCTTTTTTAGATTTTAAGTCGTTATCGGCAACAGTCAGCAAACTTTCTTTTAACTTTAAATCATAAAAAGTTTGTATGGCATTTAATACGATATCTTGCAATTTATTATTAAAATTCAGGCGTGCAAGTTTTAAAGTATTTTTGTGCTGAAGATAGGCCAAATAATCTTTACCGCTGTTAAACAAGTTCCAATTTAAATTTAAACTTGCATTATAAGGGTTATCTAAATGGAAACCTTTGTATTCTTTAGAAGTTAAAACCGTGTTTGCATTAAAACTTGCCGACGGCAAAAATAATTTTATGAAATTATTTTTAAAATTAAGTTCCGCTTTTGACAAATCATTAAAAGCATTTACCACTTCGGGCGAATTTTGCAAATACAAATTTATATAACGGTCCAAAGTATACGTATTATCCGTATTATTTGTTACGGTAACAGAATAACTGCAAGTTGCTGTCGAAAGCAACAAAACCAATAATAAAATTTTCCTCATACCTAGAGTATATCATATTATTTATTTAGATTTTTGCGGAAAAGTTTGAAAGGAAGTTTAGGTTTCTTGCCTTGTAAAATCAAAAAGATTATAAGCGGATAAATGCAAAGTAAAATTATTTTGCTTACATAAGATTTATAAGTCGGTAACCCCCCAAAACTGTTACCGACAAAAAATAACACTACTATCAGCAAAGCCATTAAAAATATTTTTTTGTACTCATAATCAATTTTGTAATTTTTTTGGCCGAAGATAAATAAACAAAGTGCCATCACAAAATAACTTGTAAAAATTGCCCAACCGGCACCCAAAATGCCGATATGCGGAACAAGCAAAATATTTACCAAAATACTGGTAACCGCACCAAGCAAAGTAATCTTCATCAGCACAGTTGTTTTTTTGGTTAGTACAGGTGCAA
>JBGVBB010000098.1:0-5430 GCA_045225155.1 Elusimicrobiaceae bacterium | reverse complement strand
GTAAGGTTAAAGAAAAGTTAATAGAAAAATCTTTGCCGAATAATATAGCAAAAGCACTAGTGATAGTTTTAATTAAAGAAAAACGCTTTAATTTGGCAGAAGAAATTTTAAAAGAATTAAACATTTTGCTCGATGGAAGACGCGGTATAAAAAGAGCGCAAGTTATAAGTGCCGTCAAGTTAAACGAAGATACAAAAAAGCAAATTCAAACCGCGCTTGAAAATTATTTTAAAACAAAACTTACCCTCGGTTTTGCGGAAGACAAAAGCCTTATTACAGGCTTAAAAATCAAAGTGGGGGATTTTTATATTGAAGATTCTTCCCGCTCACGCTTAAGTGAGTTGGAAAATATTTTAACGGAGTAATTATGGCAATCAGACCGGAAGAAATAACTTCTATAATCAAAGAAAAAATTACAAATTTTGTACCTAGTGCAAAACTTGGGGAAGAGGGCACAGTTATCAGTGTTGGTGATGGTATTGCCCGCATTTACGGCCTCAATAATGCCCTTGCCGGGGAACTTTTAACCTTTCCGGGCGGCGTGCAAGGCATGGTAATGAACCTGGAGTATGATAATATCGGTTGCGTTCTTTTAGGTGATGATACAAAAGTAAAAGAAGGCGATACCGTTACAAGAACCGGTAAAGTTATTTCAATACCTGTCGGGGAGGCTTTACTTGGACGTGTTGTTAACCCTTTAGGGCAACCGCTTGACGGACGCGGCGCAATTAAAACAACCGAAACACGCCCTATGGAAGTTATTGCCCCCGGTGTTGTAGAAAGACAACCGGTAAAAGAACCTTTACAAACAGGCCTTAAAGCCATTGACGCTATGGTACCGATCGGCCGCGGGCAACGCGAACTTATTATCGGTGATAGGCAAACCGGCAAAACCGCTATTGCCATTGATACTATCATTAATCAGAAACAAGAAAAGAGCGGTGTAATTTGTATATATGTTGCTATCGGGCAAAAACAAAGCACGATAGCACAAGTAGTCAAAACTTTGGAAGATGCCGGCGCGCTTGAATATACAATAGTCGTTTCCGCAAGTGCATCTGATCCTGCCTCACTTTTATACGCAGCCCCTTATGCAGGTTGCGCGATGGGCGAATATTTTATGTGGGAGGGAAAAGATGTTTTGATTATTTATGATGACCTTTCAAAACACGCACAAGCGTACAGGCAAATGTCCTTGCTTTTAAGACGTCCGCCAGGCCGTGAAGCATACCCCGGTGATGTGTTTTACTTGCACTCCCGTTTGCTTGAACGCGCTTGCAAATTAAGCAAGGAAAACGGCGGTGGTTCTTTAACAGCACTTCCGATCATTGAAACACAGGCAAATGATATTTCCGCCTATATTCCAACAAATGTTATTTCAATTACGGATGGGCAAATTTATTTGGATACGCGTTTATTCCGTTCCGGTATTAAACCTGCGGTGGACGTGGGCTTATCAGTTTCCCGTGTCGGCGGTAGCGCACAAAAGAAAGCCATGCGTAAAGTTTCAGGCACTTTAAGGATTGATCTTGCACAGTATCAGGAACTTGAAAGTTTTGCACAGTTCGGTTCCGAACTTGATAAAGAGTCACAGGCACAACTTTCCCGCGGTCAGCGTTTAAGAGAACTTTTAAAGCAACCGCAATACAGCCCGATGCAAGTTTGGGAACAAGTTGTATCTTTGTACGCAGGAACAAAAGGTTATATGGACAGTGTGGAAGTTAGCAATATTTTGACTTTCCAAAATAAACTTTTGGCTTATATAAAAGCAAATAATAAGGACATCATTGACGAAATTACAAAAACCGGCCTTATTGAAGAAGGAACGGAAGAAAAATTAAAAAAGGCAATAGAAGCCTTTAAAGCAGTTTTCACGGAGGATAAAAATGCAAAATAAAAAGAAATTTTTAGTAACCGGCGGTGCCGGGTTTGTGGGTAGCAATATCGCCTTTGAACTCCAAAATCAAGGGCATGAAGTTACAATTATTGATGATTTTTCCACATCAAATTTTAAAAACTTAATCGGTTTTAAAGGTGATGTGGTTGCCGCAAATATTTTTGAAGAAATTCCTCTTGATAATTATTATGATGCAATCTTCCATGAAGCCGCTATAACGGATACAAATGTCCACGACCAAAAAAAGATGATGGAAATTAACGTTGAAGCTTTTAAAAACATTTTGTATTACGCAGCAGAACACGAAATTAAAAAAGTTATTTATGCCTCGTCAGCCGCAACTTACGGTAACAGCCCTTGCCCGATGAAAGTTACCCAAACACCGACACCGGCAAATGTTTACGGATTTTCAAAAGCAATTATGGATAATGTCGCCCGCGATTTTGCGGAAGAAAACCACGATATGAAAATTATCGGTCTTCGTTACTTTAATGTTTACGGCCCGGGTGAAACTTATAAATCAGGCGTAACCGCAAGCATGGTTTTCCATCTTTATAATCAAATGAAAATGGGCCACCGCCCGCGTATTTTTAAGATGGGTGAACAGGAAAGAGATTTTGTTTACATCAAAGATATCGTTAAAGCCAATATGTGTGCTTTAAATAACGGTAAAGAAAGCGGTGTTTATAATGCAGGTACAGGTGTTTCCCGTAATTTTAATGATATGGTTGCCTGTTTAAATAAAGAACTCGGCACTAATTTACAACCGGAATATATTGATAATCCGTATAGTGCTTTTTACCAACTTAAAACACAGGCTGATATTTCTTTGACGACTGAAAAGTTGGGTTATACTCCTGATTATACCTTGGAAACGGGTATAGCGGATTACGTTAAATATTTAGAGAGCCAAAATAAAAAATAAATGGAAAGTTTACGCGATATTAAACAACAGATTAAGGCCATAAATTCAACTAAGCAAATGATGCTTACGATGAAGATGGTGTCATCTGCACGCATAAGGTCTGCCCAGCAAACTATGCTTAACGGGCGGCCTTTTGCACAAAAAATGGCTTCCTTAATTGATAATTTGCGTAAAGATATTCAAGACGAAGAAAACCCATTTAGGCAAAATAAGTATTACAGGTATTTTGATAATACTTTAGGTGAAAAAAATAAAGTCGGCCTTATTTTAATTACCGGGGATAAAGGCCTTTGCGGTGCTTTCAATGCCGTTACTTTGCGTGAAGCACTTAGATGGATTAGGGAAAATAAAGATAAAGAAAAATATATTTTCGTTATCGGCAAAAAAGGGGCGGATTTTGTGCGCCGTATAAAAATGGACAACTTGCATATTGTGTGCGAACTTATAAATATTTTCCCGCATATTTCTTACGCACATGCTTCGCTTATTAAAGAAAAGTTAGAAGAGTGTACGGTAAAAGAAAACCTTTCCAAAGTAGATTTAATTTACAATAATTTTAAATCCGTTGCTTCACAAGAACTTGTAAATAAAACTTTTTTGCCTTTTGATTTTGAAGAAATTGAAGGCGAAACCGATTTGCAAAATTTTATTTTTGAACCCGGTATTATGGAAGTACTTATAACATTACTTCCGCGTTATATCGGTGCAAATATTTACAGGTTTTTGCTTGAATCACAGGCAGCGGAACTTGCGGCACGCATGAATGCTATGGAATCTGCCGCAAACAATGCTCAAGAAATTGCGGACAATTTAAGTGTTAAATTAAACAAAGTGCGCCAGGAAGGCATTACTAATGAGATTAATGAAATCGTCGGTGGCGCAAATGCTTTAAATAATTAGAGGTTACTATGAATAAAGGTACAGTAGTTCAAATAATCGGGGCAGTTGTAGATGTTAAATTTGATAATACCCTGCCTGCCATAGAAAATGCTTTGGAAATTAAATTCCCGGACGGTAAAATCTTGGTTGCGGAAGTTGCATCCCAACTTGGGGATAATATTGTGCGTGCGGTTGCACTTTCTTCCACAGACGGCCTTGCCCGCGGTGCTGAAGTTATTGATACAGGCGCACCTTTGCAAGTGCCTGTGGGCGAAGCATGCCTTGGGCGTTTAATGAACGTTTTGGGGCAACCGCAAGACCATCGCGGCCCTATTAAAACAAAAGAGTATGCCTCTATTCACACACCGCCACCGCCACTTGAAGAACAAAAAACTACACCTGAAATTTTTGAAACAGGTATTAAAGTTATTGACCTTATTGCACCTTACATGAAAGGCGGAAAAGTAGGTTTATTCGGTGGCGCGGGCGTCGGTAAAACCGTTGTTATTATGGAACTTATTAATAACGTTGCACGCCAGCATAGCGGTAGTTCCGTTTTCGGCGGTGTTGGGGAACGCAGCCGTGAAGGTAATGACTTATGGCTTGAAATGCAAGAAAGCAAACTCTCCGACGGATCATCTGTTTTAGATAAAACAGTTTTGGTTTACGGGCAAATGAATGAGCCACCAGGTGCAAGGGCAAAAGTTGCATTAACTGCATTAACGCAAGCGGAATATTTTAGGGATAAAAAAGGCCAAGATGTTCTGATATTTTTAGATAATATTTTTAGGTTCGTTTTGGCAAATTCAGAAGTGTCAGCCTTGCTTGGGCGTATGCCGTCTGCTGTGGGGTATCAACCTACACTTAATACGGAAATCGGCGCTTTGCAGGAGCGTATTACATCCACAAAACGCGGTTCAATTACTTCAATTCAAGCGGTTTATGTTCCTGCTGATGACTTAACTGACCCCGGTGTAGCATCTACATTTACGCACCTTGATGCCACAACAGTTCTTTCAAGGCAACTTGCAAGTTTGGGTATTTATCCGGCTGTTGATCCGCTTGATTCTACCTCTCGTATTTTGGATGCACGTATTTTGGGGCAAGAGCATTATGATACAGCGCAAGCAGTCCGCAAAATTTTGCAGAAGTATAAGGACTTGCAAGATATTATCGCAATCTTGGGTATGGATGAACTTTCCGACGAAGATAAAATTACCGTTGCACGTGCACGTAAGATACAAAAATTCTTATCACAGCCGTTTTTTGTGGCTGAAAAGTTTACCGGTGTACCCGGTAAGTATGTAAAAATTAAAGATACCGTTCAGGGCTTTAAAGATATTTTAGCCGGTAAATATGATTATATACCTGAGCAAGCCTTCTTTAACTGCGGCGGTATTGAAGACGTGCTTGCAAATTATGAAAAATTAAAATCAAAGGAAGCATAAATGGCAAAAATCCGTTTGCAAATAATTACACCGCAAAAGCCTGTTTTGGATAAGAAAGTTGATTTTGTTGTTCTTCCTGCCAGTAAGGGCGAACTTGGTATTTTGCCCGGACATACTGAATATATTACAACTTTAAAATACGGTGTTTTACGTTATAAAATCGGGGAAGAAACTGAAACTTTTGCAGTTCTTGGCGGTATAGCGGAAATTGCAAATAATAATGTCAGCGTTTTTGCCGAGGGTGCAGTTTTGCAAGATGAAATTGACGAAGAAACCGCCCG
>JBGVBB010000097.1:0-4213 GCA_045225155.1 Elusimicrobiaceae bacterium | reverse complement strand
AACTGCGATAGCGTTCGTCGGGTCTACAGGAATATGACGAACATATTTTAAAAATATGCGTACCCAAAAACGTTTTGCGATAGTACTATCAACCATAAAGACAATGTCTTCCGGTAAAAATGCGGCAAGCAAAAGCGGATCTAAAAATGAGTTATTGTTTGCAACAATTACCGTAGGCCCTTCTGCTTTGGAATAATTTTCCATACCGATTAATTTAATTTTATAAATACTGTTTAAAAAGAAATATGCGGCAGACCTTAAAACATAATCTGGCAGTAATGTGCAAGTATAAATTGCGATAATTAAGTTCGCTGCTGCAAGTACAATAATTATTGCCGGTGTGCCAAGGCCGATAATTAATAAGGCATAAGCAACTATTCCTGCAAAAACCATAAAAAAGGCATTTAAGAAATTGCATGTTGCAAGCATACGTGTTTTAAATTGATCAGCAAGCATTGCTTGCAAATGGGCATTAAGCGGTACGATATAAAGCCCACCGCAAATTGAAAGCATAATTATGCCGATAGTTAAAGCTACACCGAAGGGGGAACTTAAGAAATATGATAAAGTTATCGGGGCGGCAAAATCAGGTATTAAAGCCAAAATAAACGCAATTAAAAGTAAGGACAGGGACATTCCTACCGTGCTGAAAGGAACATATTTTATACTTATTTCCGCTTTAACTAAACGGTAACAGGCCAAACAACCTATGCCTACGGAAACACAAAACACAGTTATTAAAAAAGTATAAACTTCCGGTGCAAGATTTAAAATGGAATTTGTAACACTGTTAAGTTGAGAAAGTAAAATTGCGGCGACAACCCAAAACCAGTTAATTGCCAAAATTGCCAAAAATAATTTTTTTGATTGGTTTGCCCTAGATAAATTACGCCATGTGCTTTTAAAAATATTCGGTGTGATTTTTAATGCCTTGGCAAGCGGCTTTAACGGGGAAAACAAATGTGTAACAAAGTACCCTGCCAAAGCCAAAACGAACATAAAAGAAAGTGTTATAGTAAAATTAAATTTAGATGTGGCACATGTTACCCCGATAACAGTACCGAGTAAAATTGCAATGTATCTGCTTGCTTCAAGTAAAGCATTACCGTCAATAAATTCGTTTTTATGTAAGATTTGCGTCATCAAAGCATATTTGACAGGGCCGAAAAAGGCAGATTGTGTACCCATTATAAATAAAGCGGTAAATAAAATTGCGATAGAGTTAAAATAAAAACCTAAAGCGGCTATTAAAACAGTAAAAATTTCGGTAAATTTAATTATGCGTGTAACTTTTGCTTTGTCATATTTATCACCTATTTGGCCTGCCAAAATTGAAAAGATAAAAAACGGTAGCATATAGAGCATAATCATTGTCAAAATAAGTTTTGAGTTTTGCCCGTTATGTGCAAAAATATTTGCGGCAATTAAAGCGGTTAGGGCTGTTCTTATTAAATTATCGTTCATTACGCCGGAAACTTGCGCCCAAAATAAAGCGGAAAAGTCTTTGCGTGTAAGTAAATTTAAAAGTCTTTTCATATATACTCCTTTAAGGGTGAAATGCCCCTACAAAACAATTATATAAAATATGATTTGATAATTTAGGATTTGTTCGTATTAATAACGATAAGCACAGTAAGTATCAGAACAAGAACCGGTTGCCCCTGTATCCTTTTGACACAGTACATTTGAAGGATGTGCTTTATCAATGTTAAAAGCAACACAATGCCTTGGGGTTCCTGTTTCACGGTTCATATAAAAACACATGTTCGTTGAGAAAATTGTTTTACAACATCTTAACATATTGTCAGATGTTTCACCCCAAACCATACAATTAGTTGTCGGAATTTCAATATCTAACACTTCGTTTACGTGGCCATTAATTCCCGAATAAGTTCCTTGTGCTAAATAATATCTTTGAACAGCTTGTTGAAATGCTTTTGCATGTATTTTTAGTTCTGAAAATTTCGCTCTGCCTGCGGCAGATCTATATTGTGGCAAGGCAATTGCGGCAAGTATTCCTATAATAAGAACGACTACTAAAAGCTCAATTAAAGTAAAACCTTTTCTGTCTTTCATAAATGCTCCAAAAACATTTTTTATGCCGCGTTTAAACGATAAATATATTATACAAAAAAACCATCTTGATACTTATTTGTTTAATAAATTGAAAGCTAATAGAGGATACATACTATCAAGAATAAAATTCCTTTTTATAAATTTGCTACAATATAAGTATATATTCTATAAAGGAGATTTTATGAGTTGCGAAAAATGTACACCCCACATTGCAAATATGTGCAGTGTCTGTAAAGGCGCAAAACACCAACCGGCCCCAATCCCCGAAGAAGGCAAATGGGTTTGCGCTAAAGAAATTAAAGATATCAGCGGTTTAACGCACGGTATCGGCTGGTGCGCCCCACAACAAGGTGCATGCAAGTTAACCTTAAATATTAAAAACGGTATTATTAAAGAAGCCTTGGTAGAAACTTTAGGCTGCAGCGGTATGACACATTCCGCCGCTATGGCTGCTGAAATTTTAACCGGCAAAACAATTTTAGAGGCATTAAATTCTGACCTCGTTTGTGATGCTATCAATACCGCTATGAGGGAATTATTCCTTCAAATTGTATACGGTCGTTCACAAAGTGCATTTTCCGAAGGCGGTTTGACTATCGGTGCCGGGCTTGAAGACTTAGGTAAAGGCCTCCGCTCACAAATCGGCACAATGTATGCAACCGAGGCTAAAGGTCCGCGCTATCTTGAAATGGCAGAAGGCTATGTCCTTGAAGTCGGCCTTGATAAAAATAATGAAATTATCGGTTACAAATTTGTAAATCTTGGCAAAATGATGGATGCTATCAAAAAAGGCGAAGATCCAAAAACTGCCTATGAAAAAAATATTAGCAAATACGGGCGCTATGACGAAGCCGTCAAGAAAATTGACCCGAGGAAGGAGTAAATTATGGTAACTTTTGAAGGTTATGAAAGAAGAATTGAAAAAATAAATTCCGTCTTAAAAGAAAACGGTATTGCCTCCCTTGAAGAAGCAAAAGAAATTTGCACAAAAAAGGGTATTGATGTTGAAGCTATCGTCAAAGGTATTCAACCTATTGCTTTTGAAAATGCCGTTTGGGCTTATACAGTCGGTGCTGCTATTGCAATTAAGAGCGGCGTAAAAACAGCAGCGGAAGCAGCGGAAAAAATCGGCGTCGGTTTACAAAGTTTTTGTATTCCCGGTTCAGTTGCCGATCAACGCGCCGTCGGTTTAGGCCACGGTAACTTGGCAGCAATGTTGCTTAGGGAAGAAACAAAATGTTTCTGCTTTTTAGCAGGCCATGAAAGTTTTGCCGCAGCCGAAGGTGCAATCGGTATTGCAAAAACCGCAAATAAAGTGCGCAAAACACCGCTTCGCGTTATTTTAAACGGTCTTGGTAAAGATGCCGCTTATATCATTTCAAGAATCAACGGTTTTACTTCTGTAGAAACAAAATATGATTACTACACGGGTAAACTTGAAATTGTTTCCGAAAAAGCATTTTCCGACGGTGACCGCGCAAAAGTTAAATGCTACGGCGCCGATGATGTAAACGAAGGTGTTGCAATAATGAGGCATGAAGGTGTGGACGTTTCCATTACAGGTAACTCCACAAACCCTACACGTTTTCAACACCCCGTTGCCGGCACTTATAAAAAATGGGCTGTGGAAAACGGTAAAAAATATTTCTCAGTTGCATCAGGTGGCGGTACAGGCAGAACCTTGCACCCGGACAATATGGCAGCAGGCCCTGCATCTTATGGTATGACAGACACCATGGGCCGCATGCACAGCGATGCACAGTTTGCAGGTTCATCTTCAGTTCCCGCACACGTTGAAATGATGGGGCTTATCGGTATGGGTAATAACCCGATGGTAGGCGCATCAGTTGCTGTTGCGGTTGCAATCGCCGAAGCAAAATAAGTAAAGTTTTACTTAAAAAACTCCCTTGCTGAAAAGTGGGGGAGTTTTTGTTTGTACGCCTTCTGCACTATAACGTAAAAATATGTTATAATATAAATGTTGGGCCATTAGCTCAGTTGGTAGAGCAGACGCCTCTTAAGCGTAAGGTCGAGAGTTCGAGTCTCTCATGGCCCACTTTTTTTTTATAATATTCAAAACAGGGACGGGTGGCGGAATCGGCAGACGCGTACGCCTTAGGAGCGTATGGAGCAATCC
>JBGVBB010000096.1:0-4781 GCA_045225155.1 Elusimicrobiaceae bacterium | reverse complement strand
AAACATCAACGCCAAATAACAAAGGCAGTTAAAAGGGACCGCAACTTGGCCTTTTTAGCCTATTGCTTACCGAAAAAATAAATTTATAACAGGAGACAAAAATGAAAGTTATTCTTAGAAAAGATGTTAAAAATTTAGGTACTGTCGGCGAAATTGCCGAAGTCAAACCCGGTTATGCACGCAATTATTTACTTCCGCAAAATTTAGCAGAAATCGCAACACCTGCAGCCCTTAAAAATTGGGAACTCGGTGCAGAACAACGCAAGAAAAAAATTGAAGCAGACCTTGCCGCCGCTAAAGAAGAAGCCAAAAAACTTAACGGTATTGTTTTAACTTATGAAAGAACCGTAAATATTGAAGGTGTTGTTTTCGGTTCAGTAACGAAAGCAGACGTTCAAAAAAGTTTGGCTGACCTTGGGCATAAAGTTTCAAAAAATAATATTGAAATTTTCAACCCGATCAAAAAGATTGGTGACACAGAAGTTTCAATTTATTTTAAACCGACGGTATATGCAAAAATCACCGTCAAACTTAATGCAGTAGAAGAAAAGAAATAGTTAGTAGTTTTTACTAGTTCTGTTTTTACCGTCTGTGTTTTTAACACGGGCGGTTTTTATATGGGCCAAAAGGCCCAGATAGAAAATAGGGCCATTGCCCCTTGAAAGATAATAGCTATAACTGTATAATTAAGATATGTGGAGGGGATTTATGAAAAATATTTCTTTAAAAATTAAACAATTTTTTTGCTTAGTATTAAGTTTTATTTTACTTACGCCAAACGGTCTACTTGCCCAGAATATGGACTTGACGATACGCGTTCCGGAAAATTTAAAAAAAGATATAGTTCCCGTAAACTATTCTATACAAGAGGCTCAAACTGCTTGGAATGATTTGCTTAAAGCAATAAGAAGCAATTCAAAAGATACATCAAAATTACTTGCAACATATAAAGCAAAGACCGAAATTGCCGCACAAAAATATTCAAATTATGTAGCAAATATCCGTGGTTTTGAACGTCATTTAGAAAATGTATCAGAAACAGGTGTATTAAAAAGGCTTGCAAGCCAATATGCTGACAGGCAAACAAAAATACCTGCCCTGTATAATGTAAAAGAAAATCTCATCATTGAACGTCTTAGAAATATATTAGCGGAATTAAACGAATCTAACATACTCAAGATATCGGAAGCTGAGATTAGCGAACTATCCGATATACATTCCCGTATCATAACAACTTTTGAAGATGATATATTTTTAGACTACTCTAAATTATATTCGAAAATAGCAAAAATAAATAAAGAATCTACTTATCTTGTAAAACAGTATTATAAACCGCAAGATGTTTTACTCGCTGCTTATGAAGACCTTGTTGCCAATAAAAAAATTGCTTTTAGGGCAAATTTAGAACTCAGACAACACCCGGAAAAATTAGGTACTGTAATCAGGGATATCAGAAGATATTTAAGAAAAACAAATATCAGTGGAAAACCTGGATTTTCTTTCTTTAGATTACTGCGCGAATTACGTGGTATGGATATGGCTGAGAGGGAAAAATATGTTGCCTATCTTACCGACTTAAAACCCGGGCAAAAACAACTTTTAAAAGATATTGGTGCGATAGAAGATACCGGCGTACGCAGATTAACCGCTAAAAAAATGTTAAGAGCAGGCCCTATTATGTTAATAATCGGAACGATTTTAGTGGTAACGACAATTAGCGAAGTCAGTGCTCAAAATAACTTTTCCTCTAAAACAACAAGTGTTTCCAAATTAAGAGAATTATCCGACAAAATAAAAAAGGGGGATGTATCCCCTACGGAATCACTTGAATATTACTCAAGTGCCGCCAGTGAAAGTGTAATTTTAAAAGACATTGACCACGCACTAAACTTTACTGAATTTGTAATGGCAAAATCTGCCGCCGATGATGATATTGAAATTATAGAAGATATTATCAATAATGACCCGGAATTACAAATTACTTTAAGACAACCTAATATAAACTTAAATATTGAACCGGGCAAAATGCTCAATAAATATTCATTACCAAAATAAAAATATTTATCGTCATAAAAAAACCCCTGGTTTAAAGCCAGGGGTTTTAATTTTTAAAGTTCTATTTGACTTATGCTTCGGCTTTAGCCATTTCTTCCATCTTAACATAGTCAAACTTACCGCTACCTGTTAAAATAATTTCGTCAAGATGTTTAACATTTTTCGGTACCCAAAGTTCACTTAACCCCTGAGTTTTAAAACTCTGTTTAATATCGTCTAAACTCGGGTTAGGTTTTGTGGTGAAAACAAACAACTGTTCGCCACGTTTTGGATCCGGTACACGCAAAGCTGCATGCATATAAGTTGGCCATAGATTCTTTAAGGCTTCTTCAATTGCGGTAAGGGAAACCATTTCCCCGGCAATTTTGGCAAAGCGTTTTGCACGGCCTTTTATTTCAATAAAACCTCTTTCGTCTACGGTAACGATATCGCCTGTATGATACCAACCGTCTTTAGGTGCTTCAATTACGCCGGGGTTACTTTCACGCAAATAACCAAGCATAATATTACCGCCTCTTAATACAAGTTCGCCGCCTTCCTTAATACCTTCAACTGGATCTAAGCGGTATTCCATACCCGGCATTAAACGGCCCACACTTCCGCGTTTATAATAAATATCTGAACCGACGGAAATTAAAGGTGAGCATTCCGTTGCACCGTAACCGTCCAGCAAACGTTTGCCCATCTTTTCACAGCACAAATTAAATGTTTCCGCTTTTAACTTTTCAGCACCGACGGCAGCATAACGGATGTTATGGAAATCATACGGATGTGCATTTTTACAATAAGCATTAAAGAAAGTATCCGTTCCGAAGAAAACCGTTGCATTTCTGTCGTAAACAAGTTCCGGAATAATTTTAAAGTGAAGGGGGGAAGGATATAAGAAACTGCTTCCGCCTGCAAGCAAAGGTGCAATAGTACCGATTGCCAAACCGAAACTATGGAAAAGCGGTAAAGCATTAAAAAATTTATCTCTGAAATCAATTTCCAAAGCGGTGCAAAGTTGCGATTTATTAATCATTAAATTGCGGTGGCTAAGCACAACACCTTTAGGTGTACCTTCTGAACCGCTGGTATATAATACGACGGCAGGATTATCCGGGTTTCTGTCTTTATTAATTAAGTTATAAGCAAGACGAGGCATAAAACCTTTTATAAGTGCACCGATCTTATCAAAAACACTTATTGATTTACTGACATCTTCCAAATAAATAATCTTTATGCCTTCTTCTTCTAAAGCTTCAACTATCGGAGCAAGTTCTGCTTTTTCAATAAAAGCCTTAGCTGTTATAACTTCTTTAATTTTTGTTGCCCTAATTGCAGATAAAATATTCTTTTTACCGGATGTAAAGTTAATCATTGCCGGTATACGACCGTAAATTGAAAGGCCGAAAAACGCGAACATTGTAGCATTAAGGTTCGGCATCATCAAACCGACGTAACTACTGTCTTTTGTAAGTTTTGCTAATTTTGCACCGAGTGCAAAAGAAGAAATAAATAAAGTTCTAAATGTTACTGTTTTGCGTGTCATATCTTCTAAAGCACGGCTTTTTACACGTGCAATAGATGCACCTTCAAGCAAACCTTCAAAAACAGTTTGGTCGGTATTAAAACTTTCAAGGCGCATATTGTTCATCAAATCATATATTTTATCTTCGGCAAAAGTATATTTACGTTCTTGGGTTTTATCGGTTTTAGGTAAATCCCAAGTGCGTGCCGGCATAATGTTTACGATAATTGCTTTATGCGGTCTGTGGCGAAGTTTACGCCCGTAATAAGAAAAGCGGGAATATTGCGTGTTTTGTATATATATAGGTATAATAGGGGCATTTGCCTTTTGTACAATCATGGAAGGCCCTTTGTAAATCTTCATAATACCGCCGGTGGTGCTCATGCGGCCTTCCGGGAAAATTACAATCTTTTTACCTTTCTCAAGTTCATTTAAAACTGTTCTGATTGCCATTGGGTTCGTCGGGTCAACCGGCAGATGATGGGCATATCTTAAAATAATTTTCATCCAAAAGCGGTTTGCGATATTGCTGTCTGTTAAGAAAATAACTTCACGCGGTAAATAAGTTGCCAAAATTAAAGGGTCAATAAAAGAATTATTATTAGCTAAAATTACGGCTGCACCCTTCGTTTTAATAATATTTTGTTTACCTTTAATTTCAATGTTATAAAATAAGTTTAAATAGGTATATATGATTGAGCGGACAACCCTCTCCGGGCAAACTATGATAAGAACCACCAACGTTATTAATAACAATGCTATATATGATAACAAAATGTTTACAGCACTAACCCCAGCCGGTAAAAAACAAATAAATAACCCCACGAAAGCCGCTAACACGAAACTCATATTTTTAGCGGAAAATAAATTTTTAAAATTTTTCATATTAACTCCTAAACCTCAAATATTTAGCACACTGTATGCTAAAGATATTTTATCATATTTATTTTTCTTATTCAAACCCGATATAATATACTGGGACTTTAGGCCTATTTTAAATTAGGTCTTAATGACCTTGCGAAAACATATGACTTTACTTATAATAAGAGTATAGGGTGTAAATTTGTGGATTATCAAAAAAATAATTTTTGGAGATTTTTATGACGAGAAAAAATTTATTTAAGATGTGTAAAAAACTAATTTCAATAGTATTGATATTTACGTTACTTATAACAAGTAACGGGAATATTTTTGCACAAATGTTAAGTGACAATTT
>JBGVBB010000095.1:0-4917 GCA_045225155.1 Elusimicrobiaceae bacterium | reverse complement strand
GTTTAATAGATAAAAACCTTTTGCCCGAACTTTGCAAAGAATTAAGGCAGGAAATTATTTCCACCGTTTCAAAAAACGGCGGGCATTTGGGTTCAAGTTTGGGTGCAACTGACTTAATTGTCGCTTTACATTATGTTTTTAATACTCCTGCAGATAAACTTGTTTTTGATACAGGCCACCAAACATACGCACACAAACTTTTAACCGGCAGGAAAGATGTTTTCCGTACAATACGCAAAAAAGGCGGATTAAGCGGATTTTTAAAAATTTATGAATCAGAATATGATACCTTCGGTGCAGGGCATGCTTCAACGGCACTTTCTGCCGCACTCGGTATGGCTGCGGCGCGTGATCAAAAGAAAGAGCATAATAAAGTGGTTGCGGTTATCGCTGACGGTTCTATGACCGGCGGTTTAACTTATGAGGCCTTACAAAACGCAGGACAATTAAAATCAAATTTACTTGTCGTTTTAAATGATAACCAAATGTTTATTTCAAAACGTGTAGGTGCTTTGGGAACATTTTTAACAAAATTACTCTCTACAAAATACGTACAGGCGGCGGAATCCGGCGCGGAAAAGTTGGCAGAAAATGCAAATATAGAATTTGTAAACAATGCACTTAAACTTGCAAAACGCGCACGTTCAATTTTATTTTCCGGTTTATTATTTTCGGAACTCGGTTTTAAATACTTTGGGCCTATTGACGGTAATGATGTCTTAGGTGTTATTGAAATGTTGCAAAGAATTAAAGATATTAAAGGCCCTGTATTTTTGCATGTCGTAACCAAAAAAGGCAAAGGGTATTTACCCGCTGAGGAAAAACCCACAAAATTCCATGGCCTCGGTATTTTTGACCCTGATACCGGTGAAACTATCGGTACAAGTGATAAAATTACCTATACAAAAGCATTTTCCCAAGCACTTGATAAACTCGCAAGTAAAGATGAAAAAATTACTGCCATTACTGCCGCTATGCCCGAAGGCACCGGCCTTAGCGTATTTAGGGAAAAGTATCCAAACAGATTTTATGATGTAGGCATCGCAGAAGAACATGCCGTAACTTTTGCAGGTGGTCTTGCCACGCAAGGTTTAAAGCCGATAGTCGCACTTTATTCTTCATTTTCCCAAAGGTGTTATGACCAAATACAGCAAGATATTTGCCTTCAAAAACTACCGGTTGTTTTTGCCTTGGATCGTGCCGGTTTAGTAGGTGAAGACGGGCCAACGCACCATGGTGTTTTTGATTTAAGTTTATTTAGAAATATTCCCAATTTAATAATGGCAGCCCCCGCTGATGAAAATGAACTTCAGCACCTTGTCAAAACCGCTTTTGATGCGAATTGCCCGTTTATGCTTCGCTACCCGCGCGGCAGCGGCCTGGGTGTTAAGATGGATGATAAATTAGAAGCCTTACCCATAGGTAAAGGCGTTTGGCTTGAAAAGGGCAAAAATTTAACAATTTTAGCAATAGGTAAAACCGTGCATATCGGGCTTGAAGCCTCCAAAATTTTGGCAGAAAAGGGCATTAAAGCCGGTGTAATAAATATGCGCTTTTTAAAACCGCTTGATACAAAAATTATTAAAGAAGCACTTAAAACCAGCCCCAATATCGTAACATTGGAAGATAATGTTTTAGCCGGCGGTTTCGGCAGTGCGGTAGCGGAATTTGCGGCGGATGAAAATTTAGATTCAAACCTTTTAAGGTTTGGTATCCCGGACGAATTTATTGAACACGGTACGCAAAAAGAATTGTTTGAACAAATCGGTATGACAGCATCAAAAATTGCATCCAAAATTCAAAAACATTTTAAATTAAAATAGAGGTTTATTATGAAAAAGCAATTATTACCTTATGATTCTTATACAAAGGCCTATCAAGACCTTAATTTTTTAAGGAGTGACGTCGCACGCCCGGTGCGTCTTTTGCTTGAAATGCTTAAACCGCAATATATGCTTCATTATAGCGAAGTAAAAGACGGTGTTGTTTGCTTCGGCAGTGCGCGTATACAAGAAAAGGCCCCTGCTACCGCACGTGTTAAAGATTTGGAAGAAAAATTAAAAAAAGATCCTAAAAATGCTGCCTTAAAACAAGCATTATCGGAAGCAAAGGGTTTGCTTAAACTTTCAAAATATTATGATGAAGCACGCAAACTCGGCCGTCTTGTAATTGAAAAGAGTAAAAAACGCCTTGCAGTTATTACAGGCGGTGGCCCCGGTATCATGGAAGCGGCAAACCGCGGTGCTATGGAAGCCGGCGGTAAAAGTATCGGTTTTAATATTACTCTTCCTCACGAACAGGAACCGAACCCGTATATCAGCAAAAATATGGCATTTTGTTTTCACTATTTTGCCGTTCGCAAAATGAACCTTGTAACTTATGCCGAGGCGGTGGTTGTTTTCCCAGGAGGTTACGGTACTTTTGATGAAATGTTTGAAATTTTAACTTTGGTACAAACCGGTAAACACTCAGAAATACCAATAATTTTAGTCGGTAAAGAATTTTGGAACAGTATTTTTAAATTTGATACGTTGTTAGGTTACGGTGTTATTTCCCATACAGACAAATATGTCTTGGTAGATACAGCGGAAGAAGCCTGGGCCGCAATTGAAAAATTTAATAAAAACAAAAAAGCAAAAAAGAAATAAATTATGACTATACAAGAACTTACACAAAAACTTTCAGAAATTGAAACATCAGTTAATTCCAAACTGCAAACTTGCCGGGATACAAAAACCTTGCAAGATTTGCAAATTTCCGCCCTTGGACGTAAAGGTGCATTGACGGAACTTCTTAAAAATTTAAAGGATCTTTCCTTGGAAGAAAAAAAGTTATTCGGCCCCAAAAGCAATGCCTTAAAACAATCTTTAACCGCTGCTTTTGATGCGAAACTTGCCGAACTTTCTTTGAAAGAAATCAATGAAAATTTAAATAAAACTAAAATTGATTTAACTTTGCCCGCTTTCCCTTTTAATCAAGGCAAAAGGCACCCGCTTGCCATAGCACAAAAAAGGATGACGGACATTTTATCCCGCTTGGGTTTCGTGTGGGCAGAAGGCCCTCTTATAGAGGATGAGTTACACAACTTTGATGCCTTAAATATTCCCAAAAACCACCCCGCACGTGATATGCAGGATACATTTTTTATCAAAAACACTACCCGTAAAGATTTTGTTTTAAGAACACATACTTCGGGTGTACAAATCCGCACTATGCAAAAGCAAAAACCGCCAATACGTATTATGGCACCGGGCAGAGTGTTTAGGAAAGATGCTATAGATGCAACACATTACCCGGTATTCAATCAAATTGAAGGTTTGTATGTAGATAAAAATGTTTCTTTGGCAGATTTGAAACGCGATTTAACCGTTTTTATGCGCGGTCTTTTCGGGCAAAAGGCGGAAGTTAGGTTTAGGCCGTCTTTCTTCCCTTTTACAGAACCCAGCGTGGAAGTCGATGTTAAATGCGTATTTTGTGAAGGCAAAGATGCAAATTGCCCTGTCTGCCGCGGTAGCGGTTGGAAGGAAATGCTCGGTGCCGGTGTAGTTCACCCCAATGTGTTAAAAAACTGCGGTATAGACCCTGAAGTTTACAGCGGTTATGCCTTCGGTATGGGTGTTGAACGTTTGGCAATGTTCAGTTTAAATATTAAAGATATTCGTGCTTTTTACGAAAATGATATTAGGATTTTGGAGCAATTTTAAATGAAACTTTTATATTCTTGGCTTAAAGATTTTATTGATCTTAATTTAACCCCTGAGGAGTTAACAAAACATTTTACTACCTTGGGCATGGAAGTAGCTGACCTTAAAAAAACCGGTGCTGATTTTGACGGTGTTTATGCCGCAAAAATCGAGCATATTGAAAACCACCCGAATTCAGACCACTTGCATTTGGTAGATTTAACGACTAAAGACGGTCCGCAACGTGTCGTTTGCGGTGCACAAAATATAGCGGTCGGGCAAATTGTTCCGCTTGCTAAAGTGGGTGCGCGCCTTGGGCAAATCGTTTTAAAACCGGCAGTTATACGCGGTGTCACTTCCGAGGGTATGCTTTGCTCCGCAGATGAACTCGGCCTTGCAAGTACACGCCAAAAAGGTATTTTGATTTTAGATAAATCCGTCCAAGTAGGTGCAGATATTAAAGCCCTTTACGGCGGTGAGGCTGATTATATTTTTGATCTTGAACTTACCCCTAACCGCCCTGATTTGATGAGTGTTTTGGGTATTGCGCGCGAACTTGCAACTTTGCTTAATTTGCCGCTTAAAAACAAAACTTATAAAACAGTTCAGGGTTCAGGAAAGAGTTTGGAAATTAATTTGCCTTGCGGCCCGGACGGTTGCCAAAGATATATGGGGCGTATTATCAGAAATGTTAAAAATGTTCCGTCCCCGCAATGGTTGCAAGATAGGCTTTCGGCACTCGGTGTAAACCCAAAAAATGCTTTGGTTGATATCACAAACTATGTTATGTTTGAATTCGGGCAACCTTTGCATGCTTTTGACTTAAGCCATATTGAGGGCGGCAAAATAAATGTCCGCTTTGCCGAAGAGGGGGAAAAGTTTTTGGGTCTTGATGATGTTGAACGCAATTTAACTTCCCAAATGCTTGTAATTTGTGATGATAAAAAACCACTTTGCCTTGCCGGTATTTTAGGCGGTAAGCATGACAGTATTTTAGATACCACAAAAGATATTTTCTTGGAGTCCGCATATTTTAACCCTGTTTGCATAAATAAAACTTCTAAAAAATTGGGATTAAGTTCCGAATCTTCCCAAAGGTTTGAACGCGGGCTTGATATTGAAGGTACAACACTTGCCATGCAAGCAGCAAGTGCATTGATACTTGAAATTTGCGGTGGTGAGCCAAGCGAAGTAAATGATGTTTACCCGCAAAAAATTGAAACACCTGAAATTA
>JBGVBB010000094.1:0-3333 GCA_045225155.1 Elusimicrobiaceae bacterium | reverse complement strand
ATCCTCAAAACAAAGGGGGCTTTCTTAATCTCTATTTAAATGCTAAAATAGAAAGTGAAATTTTGGCCAAAGAATTGGTACAATTTATTAAAGAGATAAAAATAACATCTTTAAGAAATACAAACAATGTTACGCTAAATATCAATGAACAGACGGCTGAATTTAATACTAAGTTCGGCCCTGTTAAGTTGAAAAATTTTAAAGAAGTTAAAAAACAACTTTCCGTTTTGACGGAAATTTTTAAAATTTCACAGGGGAAAAATTTTAACCTCCCATACTATGTAGACTTTACTTATTTTAACAAGGGGAAAGTTTACTTAAAACAGGGATATAAGGATTTGTAAAATGGCAAAACAAAATTTAATAGCGGCATTAGATATCGGCGGCGGAAAAATTACCGCTGTTGCCGCGACAGTAGATCAGCAAAAAAATATCATAAAAATTTTAGCAGGCAATGAATTTAAATGCGAAGGCCTTGAGGGCGGAATCGTTACAGATATCCGCGAAACTACAACCGCAATTATTGAAACCATAAATTATTTGGAAGAAACCGCACAGGCAGATATCAACGCTTTATACATTGCTTTACGCGGTGAACATATTGAAAGTTTTACAAGTAAAGGTACTTTCAATATAGCCCGTTTAAATAAAGAAATTACCCCGGACGATATTGATCACGCTATTGCATCCGCAAAAAGCATACCGATAAAAAATAATTCGGAAATTTTAAGCACGGTTCCGCAGGGTTTTTATATCGACAGGCAACCTGTCAAAAACCCCGAAGGTATGGAAGCCACTTCAATAGATGTTGATGTTCATATAACTACCGGTTTAACTGCAACTTTTAACAATTTAAATAAAGCCTTTGACCGTGCTAAATGTGATATTACGGGCCGTTTTTACGGTTTACTTTGTTTAGCGGAAACCGTCTTGACACAAGAAGAAAAAGAAATGGGTGCCCTCATAATAGATTTAGGGAAGGACAATACATCTGCCGGAATTTATGTTGACGGTGCTTTAAGATGTTCTTATGACATAAAACTCGGTTCCGATTTAATTACAAGTGATATTGCTAAAATTTTACGTATATCCCATAAAGAAGCGGAAAAAATAAAAATAACATACGGAACTGCTTTCCCCGGCGATTACAGCGGTGAAAATGAAATTACAATTTCCCCTCTTTACGGAGAAAAGGAAACAAAAATAAACCGTGATTATTTGCTTGATATCATCCGCCCCCGTGTACAAGAAATTTTTGATGCCGTAAAAGAAAAAATACAAGAAAGCGGTTTCTATGAATGTGCAAGCACGGCGGTTATAACAGGCGGGGGTTCACTTTTACCCGGAATTCAGGAACAAGCACGCTCAAGTTTAAATATTAAAGAAGTCGTTTGTTCAACAGTTCAAAGAGATTTAATGGAATGTGATAAAGAGTTTTTAAGCCCTAAATATGCAACTGCGGTTTCTTTGGCATATTTTGTTGCAAGAAGGGAAATAATTGATGCTTCATCTAAAGGCGGTTCACGTGCCAAAGGGTTCCTTGGCGGTATAATAGAAGCAATTAAAAACTTCTTTAAAAATTCGGATTTATTCGGCGGTTAATATGGGGCAAGATAACAAATTTGAGCCTACTTTTAGAACTTTACAAACACTTGAGGGCAAGAAAGCCAGAATAAAGTGTATTGGCATCGGTGGCGGTGGAGGAAATGCGGTAAACCACATGATGGATGCCGGTATTGATGATGTAGATTTTATTGCTGTAAACACCGACGCGCAAGATTTAAGACGTAGCAAAGCTAATTATATGCTACAAGTAGGCAATAACTTGCTTAAAGGACTCGGTGTAGGAGGGGATCCTGAACTAGGTAAAAAAGCAGCGGAAGAATCTATCTCAGACCTTGATGATTTATTGACCGATACTGACCTTTTATTCATCACCGCGGGTATGGGCGGCGGAACAGGCACAGGTGTTGCACCTGTTTTAGCAAGAGTAGCAAAGAAGAAATATAGCGATAATATTTTGGTCGTAGCGGTTGTAACAAGGCCTTTCAATTGGGAAGGTTATGTAAAAGCCACAAGAGCGCAAAAAGGTATAGAAGAATTACAACAATATGCAGACTGCACTTTAATTATTCCAAACGATTCAATTTTTGAAATAATAGATAAAAAAACCTCAAGCGAGGCAGCCTACAGATATATTGATGATGTTTTGCTGAGGGCGGTAAAAGGTATATCGGAAGTGATTATAAAACCCGGGGAAATGAATATTGATTTTAACGATTTAAAACGTATAATGTTGCACTCCGGCCGTGCTTTCATAGGTATAGGTGAAGCTTCCGGCAGGGACAGACATATAACAGCTTTAAAACAAGCATTAACTTCCCCCCTTCTTGAAAACAAAAATATTACCGGTGCAAAAGGTTTGCTCGTATCTTTTAACTATTCCGGCGAACTTGCCATGATAGAAGAAAGAGAAGTTATGAATACCGTCAGGCAATATACAAGCAGTATGGCACTTGTAAAAGTCGGCAAAACTTATGACGAGCGTTTACCCCAAGATTCTTTAAAAGTTGTGGTTATAGCAACAGATTTTCCAAAAGATTCAAATAGAAGTATACCGACAAAATCCGTAAAACCCCAAGAGCAAAGTCGTTGGGTTCCAATAGATTTTAGGAAGCATTTACCCGCTATGATGCGGCAAAACCAGGAGGTTAAATAATATGGCAGTCAGCTTAAACACATTACTTAAAACCGTGGTCGACAATAAAGCCACAGGTTTGCATATCAGAGGTAACTCCAACGTATTCGTTCGTATAGAAGGCAAAATAAGAGCAATAGAAAATTGTTTCTTAACAAATGATGAGGTTAAGAATTTCGCCTCCGCAATAATGACTGAAAAAGATAAAAAACTCCTTGAAAAGAATTTAAGTGTTGACTTTGCATTGGATGCTAAAGAACATGGTCGTTTTAGGTTCAATATTTATAGACAATCCGGCAAAATGTGTATGTCGGTAAGGCATATTCCTTTAAATATTCCGACATTTGAAGAATTATCTTTACCGGGTGAAACCTTAAGAAAATTAACTGATAACAGAAGGGGTATCATATTGGTAACAGGTATGACAGGGTCCGGTAAATCTTCCACTTTGGCTGCCATGATAAACGAAATTAATAAGACTAGAGCCTGCCATATTTTAACAGTTGAAGACCCTATTGAATTCGTTCATATGGAACAAAAAGCAATAGTCAGCCAATTATCTTTAGGTGCGGATACTTTATCATACACCTCTGCATTAAGATATGCTATGCGTCAAGATCCGGATGTTATCATGT
>JBGVBB010000093.1:0-1827 GCA_045225155.1 Elusimicrobiaceae bacterium | reverse complement strand
ACATAAGTATTAAAGACGTTCCGGAAGTTCAAAAAAGCCCGGCCGCGCAGGAAATATTGTCTGATTTAAAGAACGATATTGAAAACTGGCGCAAAAATTCCGCCGTACAATTTGACACGATTAAGCCGGCAAAATACCGTGTGTTATGGGCCGCTTATGAATATTTTGAAAAAGAAGAAAAACAAGCCAAAACGGAAAGATGGCAAGAATTCTTAAAATTCCAGAAAAAACATGCTTCATGGCTTTTATCTTATGCAATTTTTAGGACAGCAAAAGACTTATATAATTGGACTTCCTGGAAAACTTGGCCGGAACCTTTAAAAAACAGGGAAATACAAGCGATAAAAGAATTCTTGGTAAACAACGAAAGGCAAGTTATGTTCTTTTGCTATATTCAATGGATTGCCCAAGAACAACTTGAAAAAGCCATCGCTTATGCCAAAGAAAAAAATGTGTCCCTTTTCGGTGATATTCCGTTTGGTGTAAATTTTGACAGTGCCGATGTTTGGGCAAATCAAACTAAATTTTTACTTGATACGGAAGTCGGTGCCCCGAAAGATGCCTTAGCACAGGGCGGGCAAAAATGGGGTTTACCTGCTTACAATTGGAAACTTATTGAGGAACAAGGTTTTAATTTTTGGCGTTCCAGAATTAATCGTGCTTGCGAAATATATGATATATTTAGGTTAGATCATTTAGTAGGCTTCTTCAGAACTTGGATTTTTAAACCGGGCGATGAAATCGGTGCTTATGATATTACAGATGAATCTGCACAAAAAACCCGTGGGGAAAAATTCCTTGAAGCAGTTACGGAATCCGCAAACAACAAATTACCCGTCGGCGAAGATTTAGGTGTTATACCTGATTATATGCGTGAATATATGAAGGAAATACATATGCCCGGTTATCGTGTAATAAGATGGGAAAAAGACAATGAAGTCTTCCGCGAACCGCGTAATTACCCTAATGCTTCTTTAGCGACAACTTCAACCCATGACACCACCACTTTAAAACAATGGTGGGAAGAATTACCTGCATGGCAAAGGGCTAACTTCTGGGAAATGGTATCTGCCAAAAAAACAGACGGCAACTTGCCTTATACCCAAGAAGTAAATATAGAAATTTTAAAAAGAGTTTTAGGTTCAAATTCCGACTTGGCCATATTCCCTTTACAAGATGTAATAGGAACTACCGACCAAATCAATGTACCCGGTACAGTAAGCCCTGATAATTGGACTTACCGTTTACCTTATACAACAAAGGAATTTGAAGAAAAATATAATGGGATTATGACTACGTTTAAATCCTTAATTAAAGAAACAAACAGAGCAGAGGAGGCTCAAAATGCTAATAGCTAGTGCACTTGTTTTGAGTTATTTTTTGGGAGCAATACCCTCAGGTTACCTGATTACAAAAAAAATTAAAGGTTTTGATATAAGAAACTACGGATCCGGCAATCCGGGTGCTGCAAATGTTTACAGAATCGTAGGTAAAAAAGCCGGTTGGGCTACTTTTACATGTGATGCTTTAAAAGGTGCCGTGGCTGTGATTTTGGCAAAATTTCTTGCACCGGAAATCACTTGGTTACCTATTGCTTGCGGTTTTATGGCAATCTGTGCACATATGTGGACCGTCTTTCTTAAATTCCGCGGCGGCAAAGGCGTTGCAACTTCTGCCGGTGTGTTTGGGGCATTACTTCCTATACCAACCCTTATTGCCTTTTTATCTTTTATAATTGTTGTTTGGAGAACGGGCAGAATCTCCCCTGGATCAATTTTGGCATGTATCGTTTTACCGCTTGCCGCATGGCTTACGGGTGCAAGTTTA
>JBGVBB010000092.1:0-10168 GCA_045225155.1 Elusimicrobiaceae bacterium | reverse complement strand
AACATATCGGCACCGGAATCTGTCGCATGTGCGCGGACCGGCAGTTTTGCATTTTTATCAAGCCTTTTTACTTTAATTTGCATAATAACCTCTTAATATAAGATTTTGCTTGCGGGAAGTCCCACAAAGAAAGTTCGCCGCATAAAATGTTTTCTTTATTTACTACGGGTAAATTAGAAATTTTATTTTGCGTCAAAATTTGTTTTGCCTTTTTAAAATTAGTTTCAAGGTTTAAGGTAAGTGTAGGTTTTTCCATCACACTTCCGCAAGAACTGTTGACGGGCAAAATTGCCAAAGCGGTGGTTTTTATAATTCCGCACAGGCGGCCCTGTTTATCCAAAACATAAATATTTTGCGGTATTTTATTTTTGGGTAAAGTTTTGATTTTTTGCAAAACTTCCTCAATTTTAATATCGGTTTTAAAAGTCAAAACCGCCGGTTTTATTATGCTTGCGATACTTGATTTGGGTGCAAGTTTTGCCTCATTAAAAACTTTTAATTCTTCGGCGGTAAGTTCACCCTCCAAACGCTTTTTATAAAAGGGGGGAACATATTTTAAAATTTCCCCGGCTTTTTGCGGATTTAAACTCAAAAGCGTACGCGCACCTTGTTTTAAAGGCAAACGGCGTAAGATAACCGCCGCTTTTTTAACTTCCATAAAATTTAATACTGAAGTTAAATCCGCCAAAGTTAAAGAGGATAGCCAAAAGACGGCCTCACTCAAAGACACACTTTGTAAAGCCAAAGCGGCTTTTTGCGGTGAATCTTTAATATAAGAAGCGAGTATTTGCGCCCCCGATACTTTATGGAAATTATTGTCAAACATATACTTTATTATAGTAAATTATAAACAAACACGCTATTACAAATAATCAGGCATTAAATTTAAAGCCCAGGAAACTTCCTCTAAAACATTGCGTGCAAAATCAGCCAAACCCGTTTGTAAAACAAGTGGGTAGACCTGTTTTTCAAGCCTGATATAATCTTCTATAATTTGCTTTTTTTGTGCACCGATTTTAATTGTGCAACCACGTACTTTTGCAAGTTTAACACGCATTAAAAGCGGGCTTATAAAATTAATTTCTTTATAAAATTCAGACGCGATTTTTAAAGTACTTGCAACCTCTTCGGTAAAACGCTTATAATCAAAAATACCGTCTTGTTCCAAAGTGGCTTTATACATCATTAAACCGTAGGAATTTATTTCCAAAGTACTTTGTTTTGAAATTTGCAAAATAAGCCCGTCTTGCACGGTATTAAAAACACCGTTTAAACCGATTTTACGTGCAATACTTGGCAAATCTTTATAATCTCTCAAAGGTTCTTGCGGATACATCGGCGTTAAAAGCAAAGTACAGACACCGCGTACATCAGCCGGATCTTTTGAAAGTGAACGTAAATAATTATCAAAATGTGCCTCGCCTTTATCAACTAAAATATGGCGCAAATTATTGCTTTTACGGCGGTTATCAAGTAGCCAAGGCAAATTGTTTGGGTGAACTATTGTTTCAGGTTTTGAGGCCTGCCCCGTACGCACGTAAGCCCTTTTTAAAGAGCCGACAAGGTGTGGGGTCAAATTGCTCTGCGGAATATTTACTACTACGAACATATTACCGTTTTTAGGGTTCTTGCATGTTGCAATATCAACGAATACAATAGGGTCAATATAATTTTGAATAATGCTTTCAATTTGACCGCGTATTTTTGCATGTATCGGCGCACCGTTAAAGGGGGGCTTTGGTTTATCGTGTTCGTCTTTAACACCTATTATTATTGTACCGCCCAAAGAATTGGCAAAAGCGGCAATGGTTTTGGCAAACTTTTCATTATTTTTAGGTAGCAGGAGTTTATAATCAAGCATGGTATTTTCAGGCACACCTTGTTTTAAAAAGTTGCGGACATCTTCAAAAGTCAATTCGTTTATAGGTTTTTGGAAAAACATTTTGGGGCCTCCTATTTATATGTGTTTAAGGAATAAATTTCTTTTATGTCTTTGCGAGAGTGTTTTGTCGGTTTTAATTTCTCTTTGGGGTAACCGAGTGCTATTATTGTATGTATCTCCACGCCTTTAGGTGTTTTCAAAAATTCTTGCGCTTTGGCGGAACTGAACCAACCAACCCAACAAGTACCGAGGCCGAGTTCCGTTGCTTTCAAAACAAAGTGTTCTGCGGCAATTGCCTGGTCCGTAACATAAAACGGGCGGCCTGCGATTTTCTGCCCTGCTTTGACGGCTAAATTTGCATTTTGTTTAACGCAAACCGCAACTAAAACAGGTGCGTTTTTAAAAAATTTGCAAGGCAAAAACCTGCCTGTAAAGACATAATCGGCGAAGTCATTTTTTATCTCTTTATCATTTAAAATCACAAAATGCGTGGGTTGGCTGTTACAAGCACTTGGCGCGAGGCGGGCTGCCTCAAGGCAAGCTAGAATATCTTTCATTTTTATTTCTTTATCTAAAAATTGCCTAACGGAACGGCGTGTTTTTATTACTTTATCTAATTCCATAAAAATATGCTCCCTAAAAAAACTGTTTTAATACCTCTTTAAAAATTGTACAATATAAAAAACGAAAATGGAGGTTTTTTTATGGCAGTATCTTATAAAGAACTTGGTTTTGTAAACACAAGGGAAATGTTTGCAAAAGCCATGAAAGAAGGTTATGCAGTACCCGCTTATAACTTTAATAATATGGAACAATTACAAGCGATCATCACCGCTTGCACGGAAAGCCGCTCCCCTGTAATTTTACAGGTTTCCAAAGGCGCAAGAAAGTATGCAGATGCAACTTTACTCCGCTACATGGGCCGCGGCGCTATTGAAATGATGAAAACTTTAGGTAACCCCGTTCCTGTTGCTTTGCACTTGGACCACGGTGACAGTTTCGAACTTTGCAAAGATTGCATTGATTCAGGTTTTTCATCAGTAATGATTGACGGTTCAGCTTTACCGTATGAAGAAAACGTTGCTTTAACCAAAAAAGTTGTTGAATATGCACATCAATTTGATGTTACAGTTGAAGGCGAACTCGGTGTTTTAGCCGGTATTGAAGATGAAGTTTCCGCCGAACATCATACTTATACAGATCCTGCCATGGTTGAAGATTTTGTTAAAAGAACAGGTGTTGACTCTTTGGCAATTTCTATCGGAACAAGCCACGGTGCATATAAATTTAAAGTTAAACCGGGCGAAAGCGTTCCGCCACTTAGGTTTGATATTTTAGCTGAAGTTGAAAAACGTTTACCTGGTTTCCCAATCGTATTACACGGTGCTTCAAGTGTTGACCAAAACGCAGTTGCCACCATCAATAAATACGGCGGTAAACTTGAAAATGCAGTCGGTGTTCCGGAAGAACAATTAAGGAAAGCCGCAAAAAGCGCAGTTTGCAAAATCAATGTTGACAGCGACGGCCGCTTAGTTATGACCGCTGCTATCAGAAAGGTTTTTGCAGAACATCCGGCTGAATTTGACCCACGCAAATATTTAGGTCCTGCCCGTACAGACTTAATTGCCATGTACAAAGCCAAAAACGAAAATGTTTTAGGTTCCGCCGGCAGATATTAATATTTGCTTGTAAGTTTAAGAAACCCCGCGTTTGTTTTACCGACGCGGGGTTTTTATATATAGGTCTTTTGGGTATTTTTATATAGGTCTAAATAAACTTCAAAATAGGTCCAAATTCCCTTGTTAACTATCCGTAAAGCACATAAAATAAAGTTAGGCAGTAAAATAAATGGGAGATTAATTATGAAAATAAAAACAATAATAAGTTCTTTTATAGCGTTGGTTTTATGTTCCGCACTTTATGCTATGCCGAACTTAGACCAAAATGATTTTAAAGAACTCAAAACAGAAATCGGAAAAATTGTCCAACAATCTGTAACCCAAGATGATATTAATAAACGAAATGAAGAAGGTAAAACACCCTTGATGTGGTTTGCTGAAAACGGATATAAAGAAATGGTTAAAGAATTTATTAATAGAGGTGCTAAGTTAAATATTCAGGATAACTATGGCTATACAGCTTTAATACTGGCTGCTAATAACGGTCATACAGAAATTGTTGAGATCTTAGTAAAAGCAGGTGCAAAATTAGATATTCAAACTAAATATGGCAAGGAGACGGCTTTAATATTGGCTGCTCAGAAGGGTCGGACAGAAATTGTTGACATCTTAGTAAAAGCAGGTGCTAAGTTAGATATTCAGGATAACGATGGCAAGAAGACGGCTTTAAGAATGGCTGCTGATGGAGGTCATACAAAAATTGTTGAGATCTTAGTAAAAGCAGGTGCTAAGTTAGATATTCAGGATAACGAAGGCTATACGGCTTTAAAGAGTGCTACTTATGACGGTCATACAGAAATTGTTGAAATCTTAGTAAAAGCAGGTGCTAATTTAGATATTCAAGATAAATATGGCGAAACGGCTTTAATGCAGGCTGCTAGAAAAGGTCATACAGAAATTGTTGACATCTTAGTAAAAGCAGGTGCTAAGTTAGATATTCAGGATAACGATGGCAATACAGCTTTAATACTGACTACTTGGAACGGACATACAGAAATTGTTGAGATCTTAGTAAAAGCAGGTGCAAAATTAGATATTCAAAATAATACTGGCAAGACGGCTTTAAAAATGGCTACTCAGAAGGGTCGGACAGAAATTGCAACTATATTAACTGAAGCCAAAAAACAAGCAAGGAAAGCAGAAAAACGGCAAAAATTTTTTAGAAGTTTTTAAAGCCGGTGGTCAAACCACTAAATAACAACACACTAAAACCTAAAAATTTACCCCGCGTTTGTTTTACCGACGCGGGGGTTTTTTATAAAATTAGTGTTAAAATAAAGCAAAACCATACACACCAACCTAGCAAGTATTTTTGAAATAATTTAAATTTTTCCTTGACTACAAGTACCAAGAAGAACGTGGAGCGAAGCGATTTTCGGTATTCTAGGAAAGGAAAAATTGAAAATTACTTAAATATACAAGCGCGTTACATGCGTTTGAAAGCAATATGCGGAACGTCAACACGTAAAAAAATACTGCTCTCTCTCCATAATTGCTATAATATATTTATATATAAAAGGAGTGTTTATGGAATTTTTAAATTTAATTTGGGCTAAAATTTTATGGCTTTTCAGTTGGCATACATTAGTGTCAATTTTCGGTATAGTATTTGCTTTGGGGCTTGTGGTTATCGTGCATGAATGGGGGCATTTTATTGCTTGCCGTTTGCTCGGCATTAGGGTGGAAGAATTTTCCATCGGCTTTGGTAAACTCTTAAAACAATGGAAGGGGAAAAAGGAAACTTTATTTTCACTCCGCGCAATTCCTTTGGGCGGATACGTTAAACCTGCCGGCGAGGCATATTTTAGGGAAGTTGAAATAAAATCAGACGACGAATTTGCCGCCAAACCCTGGTGGGCGCGCTCAATTATGGTTTTTGCCGGTGCAGGCATGAACTATGTTCTTGCTTTTGTAATTTTCTTTTTTGTGATACTTTTTATGGGTATGCCTATAAACGATCCTACCAAAGTACCCACAGTTTTGGGGGAAGTTAAAGACGGTTACCCTGCCGCAACAGCAGGTTTACTTGCCGGGGATAAAATTACCTCTATCAACGGTATTGCAACAAATAATTGGAAAGATTTACTTTTAACTTTAGACAAAGCAAATAAAGAAAATTTGCCGGAAGTTACAGTAACTTACGAGAGGGACGGAAAATCAACAACACTCCCCATAACACTTGACGAAACAAGGAAACTCGGTATCGTTGTTGAACCTACTTATGAAAAGGTTGGTATTTTTACCAGCATAGAAATGGGTGCTTACCAATGTTATTATTGGACGGCACTTTCCTTAAAAACTATTGCCGAAAAGATTTACCATCGTGAAGCACCTGATATGGCAGGACCTATTGGTATTTTTGAACTTGTCGGCAAAGGCGTGCATAACGGTGCGGAAGATTATTTCTTCTTAATTGCATTAATTTCCGTTGCTATCGGTATGTTTAATTTATTCCCTATACCAATATTGGACGGCGGGCATATTTGCTTTTTTATACTTGAAGCAATTACAGGCAAACGCCCGACTGAAAAAACCTTAAATAATGCTTGTGGTGTGGGGGCTTTGATTTTAATTTCACTTGTATTATTTGCAACTTACCAAGATATAGGCCGCCTAAGAAAGAAACCTGTTGCAACAGCTAATATAGAAAGTACACAAACCCAACAAACAACACAAGAGGTGGCAAATGACTGATTTTAAAAGAACACGCACCGTCAAAGTAGGCCCATACACTTTAGGCGGCAAAAACCCTGTCCGCGTGCAGGCAATGTGCAATACCGATACACGCGACGCTGCCGCAACCGTAAAACAAATTATTATGCTTGAAAATGCCGGTTGCGAAATTAACCGTGTTGCAGTCCCTGATATGGATGCGGCTTTGGCACTCGGTAAAATAGTTAAAAAAATACACACACCGCTTGTTGCGGATATTCATTTTGATTATAAACTTGCGCTTGAGGCCATTAAACAAGGCGTTAGCAAAATACGCATAAACCCCGGCAATATCGGCGACGCAGAAAGAACAAAAGAAGTCGTAAAAGCTTGCAAAGATAAAGGCCTTGCGATTAGAATCGGGGTTAATGCAGGTTCACTAAAGGAACTTAAAAAATTCAGCGGTACACCGAATTGGAGCGATAAAAAATGGGCGCAAATTATGGTGCGTGAAGCGTTGGAACACGTCAATATTTTAGAGCGCCTTAATTTTAAAAACTTTTTGGTTTCACTTAAATCAGACAATTTAAACCGCACCGTTTTGGCTTGCGAGGAATTTGCAAAAGTTTGCGCAGCACCCCAGCATATCGGCTTAACGGAAGCAGGAACTTTTATGGCAGGCACCGTCAAAAGTGCAATTGCTTTAAGCCGTTTACTCGGCGAAGGTATCGGGGCAACGATACGCGTATCTTTAACAGAAGACCCAAGAAAACAAGTGCGTTGTGCATACGAAATTTTAAAAGCACTCGGCTTGCGTGAATTCGGCCCCAATATCATTTCCTGCCCCACATGCGGAAGAACGCAAGTGGAACTTGCAAAAGAAGTTGCAAAACTTGAAGAAGCAATTTATTCCGACCCGGTTTTACTCAAAAAATCAACAGGCAAAAAAATTGCCGTTATGGGTTGCATTGTTAACGGCCCCGGCGAAGCACGCGATGCCGACTTTGGCATAGCAGGCGGCCGCGGCGAGGGGCTTTGGTTTGAAAAGGGCCAAATAATCGGCAAAATTCCGCAAAATAAATGGCTCAAAAAATTTACAGATAAAATTATTAAAGGATAAATTATGAAACTTACAAATTATTATTTACCGACGTTAAAAGAAGCACCGAAAGATGCAGATATTATTTCCGCAAAACTGATGATACGCGCAGGTTTAATTCGCAAAACAGCAAGCGGTATTTATGAGTGGTTGCCGCTTGGTATGAAAATTTTAAAGAAAATTGAAAATATCATCCGCGAAGAATTTAATAAAGCAGGTTGCCTTGAAGTTTGGCTACCTGTTATTCAGCCGGCTGATTTATGGCAACAAAGCACGCGTTGGGATTATTACGGTAAAGAATTACTCCGCATTAAAGACCGCAAGGGCGCGGACTTTTGCATTGCCCCTACCGCAGAGGAAGTTATAACAGATTTAGTTAAAAAAGATGTTTCATCTTACAAACAATTACCTATTTGTTTATACCAGTTCGGAACAAAATTCCGTGACGAAATCCGCCCGCGTTTCGGTGTAATGCGCGCACGTGAATTTTATATGGCAGATGCCTATTCCTTTTCCGCTAACGACGAAAGCGCAAATGAGTGGTATCAAAAAATGTATGAAGCATATATGCGAATTTTTAAACGTTGCGGTTTTGCCTTCCGCCCCGTTGAAGCGGATACCGGCGCAATAGGGGGGAACTTTTCACACGAATTTATGGTGCTTGCCCAAGCAGGGGAAGACGAAATTGCAACTTGCGATTGCGGTTATACATCTAACACAGAAAAAACCGAAATAAAAGCCCCTGAGCAAGCCGTTTATACGGATGCAGATTTAAAACCCGTGCAAGAAGTCAATACACCAAATATGCATAGTGTGGAGGACTTGGCAAAATTCTTAAAAGTACCTGCCGAAAAATGCATAAAAATGATGGTTTATAAGGCTGATGAAAAGCCGGTCATTGTCTTAATGCGTGGCACAGATGAATTAAACGAAATCAAACTCAAAAAATATTTAAATGCAAATGTTTTGGAAAAGGCCACACCGGAATTTTATGAAGCACAAACACAAAGCCCCGTCGGTTTTGCAGGGCCGGTTGGGTTTAAACAAAAATTTGCAAACACCAAACTTTTAGCAGATAATTATGTTAAAACAATTTTTAACGGTGTTTGCGGTGCTTGCAAAGCAGACACTCATTTAATTAATGTTACGCCGGGGCGCGATTTTACGCCTGATGCTTACGCCGATTTTAAACTTGCCGCTGCAGGTGACCTTTGCCCAAAATGCGGTAAACCGTTTAACTTTATGCGCGGTATTGAAGTTGGGCATATTTTCAAACTCGGCACAAAATATTCCGCCGCAATGGGTGCAAACTTTTTAGACGAAAACCAAAAAACAAAACCGATTATTATGGGTTGTTACGGTATCGGCGTAAGCCGCGTGCTTGCAGCCGCAATTGAACAAAGCCATGATGATTTCGGTATTATTTGGCCAAGCCCGATTTCGCCTTTTGACCTTGAACTTATTGCCCTTGACAGTGAGGGGGAAGTCAAACAAAAAGCCGACGAAGTTTACGAACAATTAACTGCGCGCGGGCTTGATGTTTTGTATGATGACCGCGATGAACGCCCCGGCGTTAAATTTAAGGATGCCGACTTAATCGGCGTACCTTACCGCGTTGTTATAGGGCGCAAGTTACTCCCGGAAGGTAAAGTGGAATTTAAGATTCGCGGCCAAAAAGATGCCCAAATTTTAACTTTCGCCGAACTTGACGCAAAACTTAAAGAATTATTTACAAAATAGGAAAAAATTGTTAAGATAAAGAATATTTAGGAGAATTTAATAATGTAGGGTTAAAAACCCTAAAAAAATTTAATCTGTTTTTGGAATCGTAAAAATACGACCAACTATCAAAAGATAGGGAAGATTCAAACCAAAAACAGTCGTTATAGGCGCAAGATGAACGGACTAATTACCCTTTTGTTTTGCGCCGAGCGTTTACCGTTTTGGGTAAACCACGGCTGTTTTGTTTGTTTGGTTGAATCTTCACAAGCAAATTCAGCCGTTTTTTATTGGCTATTGATTAATTAAGGAGAAATAAAATGAAATACAAAAATACAAAGGGTTTTACCCTTTTAGAGATGTTAGTAGTTGTTTTAATTATCGGTATTTTGGCCGGTATTGCCCTGCCACAATATCAAAAGGCGAAAATAAAAGCAGATTTTGCCGAGGCTTATATTAAGTTAAAAGCCGCCGCCCAAATAGAAGAAATGTGTCGATTAGAACATGGAACAGATAGATGTCAAGATAATTTTTATGAAGAAAGTAACCAATTTATATATTACTCGGGAATGACAGACGACCCATCTTTAGTTGGTGCAGCATATCTGAAAGAAGATGTTTGTATTTGCATTACAAAAGGATATCAATTCGTTTTAGTAGAAAATGTTGATGGTTGTGCAAGAGAAACGACAAAAGATTATGCCCAAATTTTAGGTATACCTAATGTAACAGACGATAATGAAAATTATAATTGTCATTGTTGCTAACTTAAAATCTTGTGTTTTTATGTGCATATAGCAGTATAAACTCATTATTTTGCGTTTTTGTAAAGTTCGCGGGCTTGATAAGAACTCCTAACTAAAGGTCCTGCCATCACACCTTTAAAACCGATAGATAAAGCATAATCTTTAAGTCCGTCATAATAATCTTGCGTCGGGTAACTTTTAACCGGGTAATGGAGTTTAGAGGGGGCAAGATATTGCCCAAGTGTAAGCAAATCACAATTTACTTTGCGTAAATCGCGTAAAACGGCTTTGATTTCGTCCTCAGTTTCGCCAAGACCGAGCATTAAACCGCTTTTTGTTAAAATTTCAGCTGCAAATTCTTTGGACTTTTTTAAAAGTTCCAAAGAACGCT
>JBGVBB010000091.1:0-2948 GCA_045225155.1 Elusimicrobiaceae bacterium | reverse complement strand
ATTTCTCAACACTCTGTATATTTTTATTAAAAATTTATTGTTTCTCAATTTGTCTCTGGTTTTTTCTCTTTTGTGGACTTTAAATATTGTTTTCAGGTCTTTATTTTGAATTAAATTATATTCTTTAACGCAATCCTGCCTAACCTTAGCGTCCGCAAAAAAATCCGTTATCTCTTTTCTGTCAAGAATATTTTTAACGTATTCTTTTTGTTCGTTTTTATTAAGTCCCCAAACAGGATTGTCGAACATATTTATTGCACCGTAAACGGCTAAAACGAACGAAGAATCGTAATGCTCTTTTACTCCCCCTGTATACATTCCCCAACTTGTTAAAATTTCTTTGATATGATAAAAATAATAAATATTTATATCTATATAATTTTTAGGAAATTTTTTATTAACCTTGCCTATATCATTATTAATATAGTTGTAATAAGCCTTTTCGGTAGACGCTATGGAATTTGCACACCGATAGACGTCTAAATTAAACACCGCGTCCTGACAGCGCCGTAAATCGGTAAAACGTATGCCGTTTTCAACAACCAACTCTCTTTTATAAAGTTTGTTCCAAGGCACGTCGAATATCGTCGTCGTAGGAAAGAGCGTCATAATGTTTTTTCTACACTCGTCCTGTGTTTTAAAGTCCACGACGGGACAGTTTACCGTGTTTAAAAATTTTAAATCCTGCGAATAATTGTTTACGCCCGAAAATACTATATCGTAATCTCCCTTTTTAGCAAGCACATACAATTCTTCATACATGTTCGGCTCAAACCAGTCATCCACGTCGGGAAAAGCAAGATACTCGCCTTTTGCAATCTCTATGCCTTTGTTTCTCGCAGACCCCGCCCCACCGTTTTCTTTATCTATAACGGTAATGCGGCTGTCGCTTTCAGCATATTTACGGCAAAGCGCAAGACTATCGTCCTTTGAGCCGTCGTTTACGAGAATTATCTCGTAATCGGTAAGCGTTTGGGCGTAGACAGACTTAATACACCTATCCAAATATTTTTCCGCGTTATAAACGGGAACAATAATGCTTATTTTAGTTTGCATATCTTTTTACCAAAATTTTTAACGTGAATTTTATCCCCAAAAATTTGAACATTAAGCCCATTATACGCCAATTCTTATTTAACAACAATTTATAATTTTTAAAAAACTCTTTTTTGCTTTTGATATAATTAAAGTTCTCTCTTCTAAGGTTTTTATCTTTAAGTTTTTGCGTATTAATAACGGCACTCATCATATATTCCCAATAATACCCAGCTACGTATTTAAGCGTTAAATCATCGGAAATTTTATTTTTCATAAATTCCATACCCGTTGCCGCTATTTTCATTTTAGAACGGGCTTTTCGCGCTAATGTTACTTCGTCTTTGTTATCTGACAATGCGCCATTCCTTCTGCATCTTACCCCATATATGTATTCGTTATAGAAAAAAGCACTTTCCGCACAAGCAATTACTCTTGGTAGCCATTCATCTTCTTCGTGGTCTAAACCGACAGTAAAAAATAAGTTGTTTTTTAATAAGAATTTCCTATTAAATAATTTATTAACGGGACACGTTAAAGTCATTATATACCCCTGCTCTAATACGTGCAATAAAATATTATCGTCATAAAAGCCATCACGATTATACTTTTGCTGACTTTCAATCTCTTCTAATGACATTGCCGAATACCCTTTATAAAGAGAAAAAATAATATTCGGATTATTACAGTCGATTCTATTAATTAAATTTTGATATAGATTTTTGTCAATAAGAAAATCGTCGCTGTCAATAAAATGGATATATTCCCCTTGCGCCGCTTTTAGTCCGCAATTCCTTGCGTCAGACGCACCGCCGTTTTCTTTATTTATTAATTTAATATTGTTAAACCTATCGACATATTCAAGACATATTTGCAAACTGTTATCGGTTGAGCCATCGTTGACAATTATAATTTCTAAATTTTCATATGTTTGACAAATAATACTATCTAAACATTGCTTTAAAAATTGTTCTGTATTATAAACAGTAACGATAACGCTTATTAAAATATTTCTTTCCATATTCAATGCTTTTTAAATATTTTCCTTTTTAATTTGTTAAGTCCTATTTTATGGGCAAGTCTTACTATAAAACTGCGTTCGCGCTTTAATTCTTTGGACGACCAAACATGAATACAGTATGTGTTTTTACTTTTACAGTCCTTTACGATATCGGGTAGCATCGATAACGGGCAAAAATACGTCATCGGATAAATTGTGACATTGTTTACCGTTTGTTCCTTGCCGTTCCGCTTAAAACCGTATCTTTCTAAAATTCTCGTCATACGCTCGTTTATGGTAAGAAGGTTATACGAGCCATCGGCGTTTATAAAACTTTCGTTTTCATAACTGTCAAGACACTCTTTAATAAAAGGACTGCCTTTCTCAAAAGCAAGAGTATGCGCAGCAATTTCCGCATTATCCCCGCCGAAGCCGGTAAATGCTCCCTTTTCTAAAAGCGGTGAAAAATCTTTTTTAATAAGACAATCGGTATCGAGATACAACCCGCCATCGCTATATAACGCTAAAAGCCGCGCATAGTCCGATACGTACATAAATTTTTTAGCGTTATACGCTTCTTCGACGTACTTATTACAATGCACGTCAAAATTACTTTCGTCCCACCTTTTAAGGACAAAAGAAGAGAGATATTTATTCCAACTTTTAAAGCATTTTGCTTCTCTTTTTGGGAATTCCCTTTCCCCGAACCAGCAATAATGCAAAATTTTAGGTATCGCCATTTAATCTTTGCTGCAAGGGCCGTCCTTAAACGGTGTATCCTTGCCTTCCTTTATACTTTTTATAAGTTTTAATAGTCTATCTGCCGCGACGTCCGCGTTCCAAGTGTCCGTCAAAGTTTTATACGCGTTTACGCCTAACTTTTCGCGTTGCTCTCTATTATCCAGTAAAAATT
>JBGVBB010000090.1:0-10712 GCA_045225155.1 Elusimicrobiaceae bacterium | reverse complement strand
GTTGTTTAAATAGGCCTAAGATATTGCCGTCTTCGTCAATTTTTGCGGTTTTTAAGGCAAGTAACGGGGGTTCTTTATCGGTTGATGAATATAAATAGGCATTGGAATCAAAACTTCCGGTCATAAAAGATGCGTTTACACTATAACCTAAGTTTGTGTCGCTGCCGCTTTCGTTATCGTAAATACTGTACTTGGCAGATAAATCAATAAAAGGCGGTTGTATAAAATCTTTTTGCGTGTAAACTTCTTTGTTTAATTCTTCCTGGCGTTTCCTTTCTTTTTCTTTGGCGATTCGGTCAAATTTATCTCTTCTTTGCTGGCGGGTCAATTCCTTTTCAAAAGGTAAATTACCGATTGTTTGCATTGTAACCGTTTGGGTATTAAAATCAAATTCAGTTGTACTGCCCAAGATATTATCAATAAGTTTTAAGTTTAAGTACAGTTCGCCTTCGTAGTAAATAAAATCACTCGGCTCAACCGCAAACATTTTTTTACCGGAGCGGCCTTCCCCTTTATTAAACTCAATTAATACTTGTTGGGATTCATCATCAACCCAACCTGTTATAGTGTGTTCTTTTTTATTATAATTGAGAACTAAAGATAAACCTTTTGTAAGATAATCAAAAGGCAAATAAAGTTGCCCGTTTTGATGCAAAGCAAGGACGGCTGGGTCAATTACCTGATTGCTTGCAATAGATTTGATAATAACAAAATTATCTTCTTGAGCAAACAATGGGCAATTTAAAACCCCAAAAACAAGAATAGATAAAATTATCTTGTAAAGATTGCCTTTCCCCATAACACACTGCAAAAACAGTCCCCTAGAATTTTATGTCTGTTTTTGCTAAAACTTCTTTTTTATTTATTTTATCTTCGCCGGGTTCAGTATATAAAACTTTAAGTTTTTTGCCTTTTAGTGTTTCCCAATTTAATGTTTCGCCTTCTTTTGATAAAGTTACCGGGACATCAACAGAATTGTTGGCAGGCAATAAATATTTACCGCGAATTAAGCCTATCATTTCATCTTTTAACCAAACGCTTATATCACCGCGAACGAAAGTATTTTTATCTTTATTGATGCGAACGGTAATATACGGCTTGGGGCCTTGATATACTCTATCAAGAACTTGTAAAGAAACTTTTGCATTTTCCTTATTTTTGTAACGAACAACTATTGGAATGGAAAAGGAAGGTATCGGCGTTATTTGCACGCTGAAAGTATTTTTTTGTTTTTGCTTAACAGCAGGCTTTTCCATTAAAACTTCGGTAAAAGTAATGTAGGCAATATAGTCACCCGGCTCTAGCCCTTCGGGCAAACGTTTCAAAACACGCACAGTTTGGCTTTGAGAAGGTGATAAAAGTGTGGCACGCGGGCTGTAACGAAGCAAAGGAACTGCACTGTCTGCCGGGACCGGTTGGCCTTCTTCATCTTTAATTTCCGTGTAAGAACCATCCGGATTTTGTTTTTTATATGATAGTGAGACACGGTAATTTGAACTTTCTACAGCGTCTGAATTTATTAAAGCAATTTCCCCAACTTTTGTTTTATCGTCAAAAAACAAAAATTTTGGGTGAATCATAATACCTGCAAAAGCAGATAATGATAAACTTAATAATGCAATTACTGCAACTAATTTTTTCATACATCCTCCTAATATGTTATGCTTAAATTATAATTACCTGTATATTCGCCGGTAGGTGTACCACTTGGAACCGTTAAAGTCCCACCGACGGTTAAATTGTATGTGTTTGCTGTCAATTGACAATTGCTTGAGCATGACGGTGTTAAATTACTGACTGTTAAATTAGTTGAACCGTTTGTTATTGTCGTTGAGTTTTGCAAATTTACATTAAATGATTGCCCAATATTACCTGTTACAGTAAAACTATCGGCACTGGTATTTTGTGTAGGGCAAACATAAGTTCCGGAAACTCCCCCGTCCGGTGCAATAGTCAAAACTTGTTGTTGTGTTGTAGAACGGCATATTGTACCGAAATTTAGTGCGGCAGAATCATGTGTTACTGCCATATTGGGAATAATTTGAACCCTTATATCTAGGTACACATTTGTTTTGGAACCAGTACCGACTCTGTAAGTTATGGCATCTGGGATTCTGCCTTGAATATAGCAAGGGGAAGTTCCGGTAAAAGAATCTAAAGTTAAGGTAGCACCAATAGGAAAAGAAAGTGATGAATTCAATCCTACCATTTGGCTAGCAGAATCACTGTTGTTACTGGTATGAATATTTGAAATCGTTACTTGCCCACAATTTTGAGAAGATAAAGAATAACTGCTTGTTTTTTTAGTTTCTATATAAACTCTAGAGAGTATTTGAAGCCAAGAAAAATCAGTAATTACCACGCTACCTGCAGAACCGCCAGTTTGATTCATGATATAACCTGATCCTTCAGTACTAGGTGCACCAGAATCAGGAACCTTAATCTGATTAAAACCCGAAGTCTCATACAGATAATTTGCTGTGCCAAAATCTACTGTAGGATAATCCCCTACCTTAACACAAAATCCATTAACTCCTAATCCCAAAAAGAGAAAAGTTGATATAACAATTTTAGTTATTTTCATTCACTATATATTATAACAAAAATGTATATATATTACAGATTGCGAATGGCCCAATTTTTTGGGTACAAGTTATTGGCACGTTCACCAAGATTTTTTATGAAACCAAGAGGATGCTTCATGTAGGTTACCACCACAAAACCTTGCGGGGCACCGGCCGGCAATGAAAGGGTTTCACGGTGCAAATAGGCTTGTGCTTGATCCAATGTAAGTTCAATATGTGGGAAATCTTCTTTACGAAAATTTAAAGAAAGCGCTTGTGCGGTTGTCGGCACTTGTTCTTTGCCCTTTTGTTCCGGGGCAGGGTAACCGTCCGAAAGCAAGTGTATAAGAATGTTTGAATGTGCACGGCGGCGTGCTGTACCCGGTGAAACAACAGGTACCAATTGTTCCCCTTTTTTGCGGAGTACCGCCATAAAAAGCCCTTCGCTTTGGGTAATACCCGGAATAAAACGATATACGGGGAAATCCCATCCGCTTAATAAAGAACCGGTAATGTTCCATTCATGTTTAACGGGGACGGGTAAAATTTCAGCACCGAGTTCTTCCATACTAAAACGGACATTTTCCTCATTTTCCTTTGTATTAAAAGTACATGTGCTGTAAATTAAAAGCCCGCCATTGCGAAGACAAGGCCAAATATCTTGCAAAATTTTACGTTGGCGTTTTTGGCATACATTGACATTTGAAACACTCCATTCCCTTATTGATTCTTCATCTTTACGGAATAAACCTTCCCCCGAACAAGGGGCATCTACCAAAATTAAATCAAAAGTCCAATTTGTTTGTTTAAAATTTTCCGGGTAATTGTGTGTTACTAAAACATCAGGGTGACCTTGCTTGAGCATATTTTCAAGTAAAATATTTGCACGGCGGCGGTCCGGCTCGTTGCTAACCAACATTGAACCATGCGGAAGTGCCGCACGCATTAAAGTTGATTTGCCACCCGGAGCAGCACATAAATCCAAAGCCAAAACAGGCGAATTGACATATTGACGCAAAACGCGATCTAAAAATAAGGAGCCGGCCTCTTGTACATAATAAACACCGGCATGAAGTAAAGGATCTAAAGTAAAACTGGGGCGTTCGCTAAGCCAATAAGCATTACGGCACCAAGGCACAGGTTTTGCATCCGGGAAAATTGGTTCCTGGCAATATTTCCAAGGGTTAAAACGTATGCTTGGGTTCGGTATCTCATCAAATGATTTTAAAAATTTTTGCCAACGTTCCTCACCGAAAAGTGCGGAAGTATAATCAATAAATTCTTTAGGTAAATTCATAGTTTTTACTTTTCCTAATCACTGATATCTACGTCAAGGGTTATTTGTATTTTATAATCAGGATATGCATTCTTCGTTTCATCTAGTAAAATTTGTAAAGCCTTTTCCCTATCGATATCAAAACTTAAAACCACATCAAAACGCAAAGATTTCTGCTCAATATTTGCATAAAAACCATGTAACTGCAAAGCCCAATCATGAGCCAAAACTATTTGCTGAATATGATTGCGTATTTCTGCTACCAAACCGCCTTTTGTGTTGTAAGAATAAACCCCAACGCCTGTTAAAATTACACCTGTTTTATGATACACTTTTTCTTCTATTTTACGGGTTAGGCAATCTACTTCATCAACGGTCATTGTATCCGGAAGTTCAATATGTAAAGAAGCATAGTTTTTATTGGGACCGTAATTATTTATCATCAAATCATATACACCGCGGATTTGGGGTTCTTCATGCAAAATTTGTTTAATTTCTTGGCTCATTTTAGTATCGGCCCTTTGGCCTAAAATATCATGCAAAGTTTCCCCCATCATTTCCACGCCGGCTTTGATGATTACAAGAGATATTATAATGCCCATATAAGGCTCTAAGGAAATATTAAAAACCAAATAGAAAATTGCACACGCCAGTACGGAAGCAGATAAAATTGCGTCAAAAAAAGCGTCTTTCCCTGATCCTATCAAAGCGGAAGATTTAACCTGTTCCCCTTGTTTTTTTACGTAACGGCTCAAGATAATTTTTGCTACAACGGCAACAGCAATAACAATAAAAGTAACGGTAGTATAAGCAGGCTCTTGCGGATGAATAATTTTTTTAACAGATTCAATAAACGCTGCAATACCGGCATAAAAAATAATACCGGCAACAATCATTGAACTTATATATTCTATTCTGCCATGCCCGAGCGGATGTTTTTTATCCGGCGCTTTATTGGCAAGTTTAGCACCGATAATTGTAACTAAGGAAGACAAGACATCAGATAAATTATTTACCGCATCCAAAACAATGGCAATAGAGTTTGCAAGTAAACCCACACCTGCTTTAAAACCGGCCAAAAAAATATTTGTAATTATGCCGATAATGCTGGTTTTAATAATTGCCCTTTCCCTAGTTATTACAAGGTTCTTGTCCATATAAATATATTTTACTATATTACAAGCAAAGCAAAATAAAAAGAGTACCCGACAAAGAGACGAGTACTCTAACTATAGTTTTAAATATATTTAATCCATGATATGCGTGATAGGACTGTTTTTTTGTTTAACCTTATAATTATAATCATAGTAAGCAATTACATATCTGCCGGGGAGAGTAAAACGGACTTCCACAATTGTTTCATCATGATGCACGCAAACAACTTGGACCCTATCTATTCTGTTTAAATCGAAATTAGCTTTGATGTAATTAAATAATTGGGTCGGGACATCCCATTTAAGCATATTTTCGTATCTTTGTTTCTGTATTTTTTGCTCTTCCACATAACCGCGTGTAAAAATATTTTTACGCAAATTACAATTGCGCTTTATTTCCTTAATGGCGGAATTCATTTCTTTTTTAATAGCGGACACTATTTCGTTATCAGTAAGTTTTATTTCCTTGTTTTCTCTTGTAACAGTATTTATTTCTTCTACAATTGCGTCGTTAATTTCCGTTTTAATATTTGAATCTATTTCAAATTTATCTCCGTTAAAATTAAACGCAAGCAATGGCAAAGCCATCGTACAAGTTATTATAGTTAATATATATTTTTTCATTTTTATCTCCTTATATTTTGTTAGTCTTAACTAACAATATTATATCAAATATAAAATAACCTGGCAATTTTTTTAAGACCCATTTTGCTTTTAGGTCTTTCGGACCAAATAAGAATTCGTCTTATGCAAATTAGAAACCAAAATTCTTTTGGCTTTATACTATACCGTTTTTTGTAACTCTTCTTTTGTGCCGCCATTCTTTAAGCGTTATAACAAACCAAAGTTTCCTAAAAAAGAAATATGCAAGCGTTTTTAAGGATGCATTTTTAAATACAAGTAAGTTGCCGTAAATATCTTTGGGGCTGATTCTGGAGAGGTATATAGGATCATGTATAACATCTTCCCGTAAATTTTTGATAGTATAACCGAATCGTTTTTCAATTTTATGCCTGAGTTTATCATTATTAAGAATCTCCGCCAATTTAAGACGGCAAGCCAATATACATGTAGATATTTTTGTTGCTTTATAAAGTGCATGTGTAAATGCAAAAGGGAGGATGTCTTTATCATCTTCGTTTAATTCCGCCAAATATTTATCTGCCGGGAAAATTTTTTGACACATACTTACAGGTGCTTTTGCATTTAAATAATTTTCATAATATAAAAAATGTTCAAACAGACAACGCATACCTATAATTTGCAATTTTGATGCGCTGGAAATTTGCCCCGGATGAATTCGATAATTGGCGACGATATTATCCGTAAAATCTAATTTGGCCCCGTTAAAAAGCATTGCAACCCATAAACCGACATCTGCAAGTTGTATACTTACATAGTCCATAGATATTTTCTTTAAAACATCCGTTTTAATGAAATTGCCGGCATAAGGAAACTCTGATGTACCGCAAATAAAATGATTTAAATATTCTTCCGTAGGAAGATGGGCCGGGTAGCGATGTTTAAACCAGGTTTTACCCAAAAGTTTTTTGTTTTTGTCCATAAAAGCAACATTTCCAAATAATAAATCAACGTTCTTGCCTTGGGCATTTTTTAATAATATTTCAAGCCCATTGGGTAGTAATACATCATCGGCACAAAGCATTTTTAAATATTTGCCTTTTGCAATTTCCAATGCTTTTTGAATTAAAATATTTCCGGACCCACCATAATTAATGGGTAAATCAATATGCTTAATACGAAAGTCATTAAACGAATGAGCAATTTTCCGACTGTTGTCGGTTGACGCATGATTAACTAAAATATACTCAAAATTTGTATATGTCTGCTTTAAAACAGATGAAATAGCATCTGCCAAAAAATCCTGATCGTTGTAATAAGATGTTACAACGGTAATTAACGGTTTTTGCATTCATAACCCTACCTTTATAAATATTGTAGGTTTAGCGGGGTTTAAATATTTTTTTGCATTTTCGTCGTACAGATAAGTAAAGTCTGTAAAAGGGGTGGGACAACAATGCTGCTATCAATTGGAGCTTTTGCCTAGGTGAAACATAATAAAAAATATCAAATAAATTTTGCCAAGTAAAAGGGAAAAACCACGGATATTCACCTGAAATAAAATTTCTCATAGATTTAAAGAAATTACATCCCAAACAAAGAACATCCATACATTCGTAGCGAAGTTTTTTGTCTTCTATTAAACTATACGCATCAATATATCCCCAAAGCAATGAAAATGTTTGCAAACGGCGATAAATACCTTGACGTAATTTAGGGTTTTGGTGCGATTTCCTCCCATAATCTTGTAAAACAACCCTGCCTTGCGGAACAAAAATTTTGCCTTTATTGTTTATAATTTTGGTGCTTAAAGCATGAAAAGGAAACAAATTATGTGCCATAGCATAAGCATTAGTCATCACAGTATCATCAATATGTGATGTTTTGTAAATTACACTTGGCACAAAACACATTTCATTAATTAGATAAGAAATTTTTTTACTTCTAAAACCCTCTGTGTAAGTGGTCATAACAATATCATATTCTTCGGAAAGTAAAGCTTGTTCAACTTCAGGCCAAGCATTCCAATTAAAACTATCATCATCACACAAAATCCAAAAATAAGGTTTTGAAGCTATCTCCATCGCCTTAATAAGATTCCCCCCCAAGCCTACATTATATTTATTACAAACATAGTGTATATTCGTGTGCTTGGAAGCAAATTCCTTTACTACAGCTTTCGTTCCATCCGGAGATTTATTATCTAGAACATGAATAGGAACTTCCCGCACCGGAGATTTATTATCTAACAGACATTTAAGAGTTTGCCTTAAGGCTCTTTCTCTGTTATAAGTAATTAAAATAATTTGTAATTTATCCTTTAGAGACATGTTTATTTCTCACTTTCCAAATTTTAGTTTTAAAACACCAAATACGAAAATAAAAATATCCATTATCTTTTTTGTAAATTGTTACAGGTATTAACAAATATAACAATAGCTCTATTTTTCTTCTAAGAGGAATAGCACGTAAAACTTCGAAAACAGGAATCCAATTATTATTATTTGCATACATAATTTGCATAAACCGATAGAAGCGAAGCCAACCAGTAAAAATACCGTTACGAATAGGATTATCCATCATAGAATATATCAATTTTTTGTCCTTAAGTTGAATTAAAACATTTGCATAACCTACAATCCAAGACATACTGCTTTGCTTCAAATAAAGTTTACAACTTTCATACCCTCTAATATAAGAACAATCTGTTTCCGGGCTCATACCATTAGAGACCAAAGCCCGTGGCAATACATATATATTATTGGCTTTTCCTTCATTAATATATTCTACTACAGGAACTAAGTGCGGAAACAATGTGTAAATATTGTTAATGACATTAGACATTACAGTATCTGTAAATAAAGAAGTTTTAAAAATGCCGGAAGAAATAAAAGTTAATTGCCCCACTAAAAATGATAAATCTTGCTCGTGCCCTTTTTTTATAGCATATCTAGCAGCTATAATAATTTCTTTATCTTGAATTATGGCTTCTTCCAAATCAGGCCAAGCCTCAAAATGAAGTTCATCATCATCACCTAGAATCCATACATATTCCGAACTGGCAAGTTCCATGGCCCTAGCAATATTTCCACCGATGCCTAAGTTATAATGATTTTTGCAATAACACAGATTGGAATGTTTTTTCTTAAAAGTTTCTACCACTTGTGAGGTATTGTCAGTAGAATTATTATCTAATACTAAAATATTTAAATCTTTAGCAGGGGAATTTTTAGCCAATAATGTATCCAACATATGTTGTACATGTTTTCCCCTATTATAAGTAATTAAAATAATTTGTAATTTGTCTTTTAAGGGCATCTGGTTCTTATTATTTATTTTTGCATTTCTTTTATCCATGCAACCATTTCGGCTATACCTTGTTCTTTACTTACACGAGGCTTCCAACCCAATAATTTAGTGGCTTTGGAAATATCTGCGACAAAGAATTTTTGGTCACTTTGCCGCGGTGCTAATTTCGTATAATTTAATTTAATATTTAGCATCTTTTCAAGCATAGAAAATAATTCCAACAAAGATAAACTGTTTTCAATTCCACCGCCGATATTAAAGGCTTGGCCTTTAATTTTTTCGATATTTTCTGCGGCAGCTAAATATAAATCTGCCATATCTTGAGCATGTAAAACGTCACGTACTTGTTTACCATTACCGGCAATGGTAAATGTTGATTTGGGGTCTTTTTCTGTTTCTACTGCCTTTTGGCAGAACCAACTAATCCAGCCTTGGTCAAATGTCCCAAACTGACGACTACCATACATAGATGAGTGACGGAAAACAGCCGTCTTTAAACCAAAAATGCGGGACCAATCAAGCATATATTGATCCGCTGCACCTTTAGAACAACCGTATGGAGAATGGAATTCAAGTTGTGTGTCTTCCGTAAATCCGTTAGGGCATTCTACGCAATTATATCGTGTGTCCCCTTCTTTGTAAGTGTATTGTTCCAAGTCACCGTAAACTTTATTTGTGCTTGAAAAAATAATTCCGCATTTAGGAGCGGTTTGTCGGACTGCTTCCAAGACATTAAATGCACCCAACACATTGGTGTTAAAATCAAGACGAGGATTAGATATGGAAGTAGTCATAGCCACTTGCCCGGCAAAATGAAAAATAATATCCGGTTGAAAATCTTTAATTGTTTTTAAAACATCTTCAAAATCATAAGTATTTGCTTTGACGAATTTAAACTTACCTAAAGTTTGTAACCAAGTATAATTTTGGTCACTACCTACACGAGATAGATTATCTAATAATAATACTTCACCTAAATTATTTTTTAAAATGCGGGCGGCAACATTAGACCCTAAAAAACCACAACCGCCAGTTATTAAATATTTCATAATTGCTCCTGAGTAATAATATTTTGTAAACCTTTTTGTAATGTCGTTTCCGGTGTCCATCCCAATGCTAATAAAGCAGAAATATCTACTGTATAATCTAACACTTCATTTTTACGATAGGGAACTGCCCCAAAATTTAATTTTACATTTTGTTTATGCATAAAGTTTTGAAGCATCAAAACCATATCTTTAATACTTGTTTTTTTGCCGGAACCAACTTCAAAATTATTGAATTTTCCTACAGGTAATTTATCTAATGATTTAAAAACACACAAATAAGCGGATATTACATCATCAATATAAATAAAATCCCTTGTTTGTGCACCTTCGGTTAGATCAATATGGTCAACATTTTCCTTAAAGTTTTTTATAAGCCAAGCAATAAATTTTACAGGATGATCATGCGGACCGTAAAAATGATCTAATCTCATATTAACCGCTTTAATTTTATCTGCATAAAACTCTAGCCACTGGGCAAATTGACGTTTTGTTAAAGAATATGGATTAATATTCGGTTGCAAAATAGTATCTGTATTAATAAAAAATTTTGAACCTTGTTTTACCGCCAAACTAAGCAATGTAAGGGGAAAAAGTAAATTGACTTGTGCTATTTGGTCTGCCGTTTGCTCATTACGTCCGTAACATGTTGCAAAATGAAAAACACCTTCTATTTCATTTTGGTTAAATATTTCCTGAGGAGTAATTTTATTTAACGGACATATTGTTAAATTTTTATGGCATTCCGGGACATCTTTTTCATTAGGAGTAACTGCAATAA
>JBGVBB010000089.1:0-9124 GCA_045225155.1 Elusimicrobiaceae bacterium | reverse complement strand
ATTTCTCACCTGTAATATGATGATCTACATTTAAAATTTGTTTGGAACTTTTAAAAAGTTCATCAAAATCACCGCCGCGTTTTTTATCGGAACACTCAAGCAAAAACATTGTATCTATTTTTTGATTTTTAGGCATTTCACCGAAGTGAACGGTATCTAAATTAGGTAAAAACAAAAGGTCTTCACCCGGGCGGTCTTTACTGTAAGCATAAACTTTTTTACCGAGCCTTTTTAAAAGTGAAGTTACGGCAAGTGTACAACCCAAAGAATCACCGTCGCAATTTTGATGCCCGGCGACAAAAAAGTATTTGCCGTTTTTAATTGCTTCTTTTAATTTTTTAAATTGCGTTAATCTATTCATGGTGTTCTTCTTTTTCAATTTTATTAAAAATTTCTTCAACGCGTGCGGCCTTTTCAGGAGTATTATCTAAGATAAAATGAAACGACGGTATGCGCTTTAAATGCAAACGCGGCCTAAGTAACCCGCCGATTTTCGTTCTTAGTTCTTCAAAATTTCTTTCCGCGAGTTTTTTATCTGTATCACTTCCGAAGACGGAATAATAAACTTTTGCGGTCGCCAAATCTTTGGCAATTTTTACGGCGGTAATTGTAATAAAACCGGTAAAATGCCCGCTTGCAATTAAACGGGTAACATGAGTATTTATTTCATGTAAAAAAAGTTCTTCAAGGCGTTTGATTCTATCTATCATAAATATATTTTAGCAATTTATGCGTGCCTTTTGTGATTTTATTTTGTATCATATATTTATGTACTTCACAGATAGTATTATTGTTTTGTTAAGGCGGCATTTTAGGGAGCGCGACCGCATGATAAGCGCCTATTCATTAAACCATGGGCGTATCGTTTTGCGTTTCCCCGGTGTAAATAAAGAGGCTTCAAAATTAAAGGCCTTTAGTGAGCCTTTTGTAAATTCAGAAGTACGTATATATTTTAGGACAAACGCAAGCATAGGTTGTGCAACAGGGGGGAAACTTGTTACCGTTTACCCGAATTTAAGGCAAAATGTCCGCAAAACGAATGTCGCACTTTATTTTTGCGAACTTATGCACCGTTTAACGCCTGAGCAAAACCCAAACCCAAACAAATTTTATTTGCTTGAAAAATCACTAAATGAACTTGAAAATTTTAAGTTTAATGAGGCCTTTGCCCCGGCATTTTTACTGCGCTTAATGCAAGCAAGCGGTTTTGGCGTTGCGGAGAAACCACTCTTAAATATTCCATCTGATTTTTGGTCCGCTTTACATAAAGAAGATTTGCATAATTTAACTTTTACAACTGCGCAAGATATTGTTTATTTAAACAAAGCACGCTATGTTTGCCGCCGCTTTTTAAATAAGTATCTGACTTATCCTTTAAACACAGTAAATGAACTTGATTTGACTATTCCTTTAGCGGAAATAGAACGCCCCACCATGCAAGAAAAACAAGCATTAACAGCATTAGAAGAAGTTTTACAACCTGTTTAGAATTTAGATTTTACAAACAAAACCCCCTCGCCAAAAACACGTGGGGGAAAATAAAACCAAACCGAATACGCAAATCCGGCAAGTATTTTTGAGGAAATTTTGATTTTTATTTGACGACGTGTACCAAGAAGAACGGGAGCGGAGCGACTCTCGGTACTCTAGGAAAATAAAAATCAAAATTTACCAAAAAGAATTAGCCGACAAATAATAGGAATTGCAGATTTCATAATTTAAAAACCCCCGTGCATTTACTAACACACGGGGGCTAAAATTACAACTAAACTGCTATTCGGAAACTTGCTTCTTGCTCTTCATAATCACAAAAGTCAAAATCGCAAGTAAACAAATAACTATGCACCAACCCCAAGCGGAAAGTTTTGTGTATTCATTATTATAAGCCACAATGATAGGTGCAACGATTACTGCAACCATATTAACAACTTTAATCATCGGGTTAAGTGCCGGGCCGGCAGTATCTTTTAAAGGATCGCCAACAGTATCACCCACCACGCTTGCTTTGTGGCGTTCTGAACCCTTACCTGTATTTTTTGCAATATCGCTGGGTTCGTCCTCAATTAATTTTTTGGCATTATCCCAAGCACCGCCTGCGTTAGACATAAACACAGCAAGCAGTTGGCCTGAAACGATAATACCTGCAAGGAAACCGCCCAAAGCTTCAACACCGAGTGAAAGACCTACAAAGACGGGGGAAACTATACCGAGCAAAGCCAAAATGATAAGTTCCTTTTGTGCCGCAGCGGTTGAAATTGCAACCGTTGTGCCGTAATCCGGTTTTGCTTTACCTTCAAGTATACCGAGTTTAAATTGGCGGCGAACTTCTTTAACAATCAAACTTGCCGCACGTCTTACGGCATTGATAGCAAAAGAGGAGAACAACCAAGGCACCGCCGCACCGATAAGCATACCAACAAACACAACAGGGTTAGAAACAACTATACCGATATTTTTAAGCAAGGTTAAACTTTGGTTTAAGCCTTCTTTTGCCCAAGTGCTGTTTAAAGCCTCTTGAACATTGCTTACGTCAACCATATAAGAGCCGAACAAACTGACCGCAGCAATAACGGCTGAACCGATTGCAACACCCTTTGTGATGGCTTTTGTGGTATTACCTACACCGTCAAGATCAGCCATAATTTGGCGTGCTTTTTTGGTATTTGCATCTTTATCATCATGCCAGGCCATTTCCCCGATACCGTTTGCATTATCTGCAATAGGGCCAAAGGAGTCCATAGCAACATTGTTACCTGTTAAGGTAAGCATACCGATACCGGTCATTGCAACGCCGTATAAGATATATGTAACCCTTTCGGCAGGTGCTAAACCGTCAATAGTGCCAAATATTAAAACTGATGCAAAAATAGTTATTGCAATAACTAAAATTGACCAAACAGAACTTTCAAGACCGACCGCAAGACCGCTCAAAATAGTTGTAGCGGAACCTGTATCGGTCGATTTTTTGACTTCAATAACAGGGGCGCCTGTTGTGCCTGTAAAGTGTTCGGTAATTCTATCAATAGCCATAGCCAAAAATACGCCGATGGTTACTGCAAGGCAAGGCCTCCACCAACCGCCTTTTAAGCCTTGTAAGTAGAAGTAAGCCACTACTATAAATAAGGCAATTGATATAATTGCCGAAGTTGCATAACCTCTGAAAATTGCCTTCATGGCATTGCCTTTTAAACCGTTATCTCTAACGGCATAAGTACCGATAATTGAGCAAAAAACACCGATACCACGTACCAAAAGCGGGTAAACGATCCACTCATACATCCCTGTTAAATGCCATAAAGAAAGCCCTAAAATTAAACCTGAAACGATGGTAACTTCATAAGATTCAAAAATATCGGCTGCCATACCTGCACAGTCGCCGACATTATCACCAACGAGGTCAGCCACAACGGCCGGGTTTCTTGGGTCATCTTCCGGGATACCGGCTTCAACTTTACCGACAAGATCTGCACCGACATCAGCCGCTTTAGTATAAATACCGCCGCCGACACGCATAAACAATGCAATCAAAGTTCCGCCGAAACCGAAACCGAGTAAAGCATCAGGTGCGGCAACACCGAAAACAATGAAAATCAAAGTACCGCCCATCAAACCAAGGCCGTCTGTAAGCATACCGGTGCAAGTACCTGCACGGTAAGCAATTTTTAAAGCTTCGCCGAAAGAGCGTTTTGATGCAGCAGTAACGCGCACGTTCGCCGCAACCGCAATACGCATACCGATTTGGCCTACAAGCAAAGAAAATACAGACCCCAAAATAAAACTGCCGGCACGCCCAAAGGCAATAATTAATTTAATTGTTTCATCACTAAAGGCGGAAAATCTTATTTTTGCTTCAGCAGAAACAGGAACAATATAAACCGATAAAAACAAACAAACCGTCAAAATGCCGATCATCGGCAAAATTGATTTAAGTTGTTTGCGAAGGTAAGCATCCGCACCTTGCTTGATGGCAGTCCAAACTTCCACCATTTTGCCTGTACCAGAATCATTGGCCATAACTTGTTTTCTAAGGAACAAGGTATACCATAAACCGATAAGTGCAACCGCTAAAACGCCGAACATTGCATATTGTTCACTGCATTTTAAAGCGGAAATACCATACAACATATCTAGCATACGACCTCCTAATATAAAATAACATCTTAATACAATGATACAAAATTATTTAGGGTTTTGTGCAAGAAGATTTACGAGTATTTTATTTACCGCGGATGGCTTTTATTGTTTCCAGGTGCTGATGATATGTAGTACTGAATATATGACGGCCCGTATTATCGGCAACGAAGTAAAGTGCCTCAAAATCAGGCGTCGGGTTCAAAACCGCTTTGACGGAATTTGCACCGGGGCTTGCAATAGGAGCGGGGGGCAAACCGGCATATTTGTAAGTATTATAAGGGGAGTCAAATTTTAAATCGGAATATGTTAAGCCCTTTTTCCAATGTCTTTGTTCGTTTTCATTATAGCCTAATGCGTATTGGACTGTTGGGTCCGCCTCCAAACGTTTACCGATTTTTAGGCGGTTTAAATAAACAGCCGCAATTTTAGGGCGTTCGTCATTATAAACAGCCTCGCGTTCAACGATTGAGGCAAGGGTTATAATTTCCTGTTCTGTCAAACCTGTTTTATTTTCCGGGGATTTAATTATCGGTAAAATATTGTTTTCATATTCCTGATACATCACCTTTAGAACATCTAAAGGCGGCATATCTTTAGGAAGTTTGTAAGTAGATGGGAACAAAAACCCCTCAGCATTAATACGTCTTGCCTCATTTAAAAATATTTCTGTTTCCTTCAAAATGCCTTGTTTTAGAAGTTCTTCAGCGATTTCTTCAAGGCGCCAACCCTCTAAAATTGTTACTTTATAAGTAGGTGTACCGGAATCATTAACCAAATGCCAAATAGCTTTTATTGAAGATATTTCCTTATGCAAATTAAATGTACCTTTCCTTAAAAGTTTATCGGCACCGCTGATTTTAACCCAAGCACGAAATACAAGCGTACTTTTAATCACACCTTTTGATTTTAATATCTCGGCTATTTTTTTAGGTGATGAACCTTGCGGTATTTCTACCGTTACGGGTGCACCTTCATGGTTCAAATAATGCTTGGTAAAGAAAAAGCCCGATACCCCGCATGTAACCAAAATAATCAAGATACAAAATATAATTATCTTCTTCATTATTTAATTAATTTTATAAAATTCTTTTTGCCTGCTTGTAAAACTGCCTCACCGTCAAATTTGACGGGGCCTTCTTCCAAAACTTTTTCGCCGTTAAGTTTTACGCCGCCTTGCATGATAAGGCGCCTTGCTTCGTTTTTACTTTTGGCAAAACCTGCCGCTAAAAGTACGCTTACATAAGTTTGGCCTTCGGCCTTAATTGTAGGCAAATCGGTCGGCAATTCTTTTTTGGAAAATACTTGTTCAAAATTTTCAAGTTCCTTTTGGCCGGCTTCCGCACCGTGGAAACGCGAAGTCAAAATTTTAGCCAAATTCTTTTTTGCCGCCATCGGGTGCATGGCTTTAACAGCAGCCAAATCTTCTGCGGTCAAAAGTTCATAATACTGCATCATAAGTTCATCGGAAATTGACATTACTTTACCGAAAATATCTTTCGGTGCGTCATTTATGCCTATATAATTGCCGTAAGATTTTGACATCTTTTTAACACCGTCGGTTCCGACAAGCAAGGGCACAGTCATAACCACTTGCGGTTCTTGCCCGTTATTTTTTTGCAGTTGTCTGCCGACGAGTAAATTAAAAATTTGGTCCGTTCCGCCAAGTTCCACATCGGCTTTTAATGCAACGCTGTCTTGACCTTGGAATAAACTGTACATAACTTCCAAAACGGAAATCGGGTTCCCTGCTTTCATGCGTTTTTTAAAGTCATCACGTTCAAGAACTTGTGATAATGTAACTTTGCTTAAAGTACCCAAAATTTCTTTGGTGGTAAAGAAAGGGTTCAGCCACTCACTGTTAAAATGGATTTCGGTTTTGCTTGGGTCCAAAACTTTGAATGCTTGATCGGTATAAGTTTTGGCGTTTTGTTTGATTTGCTCCGGTGAAAGCATGGGGCGCGTTGTATCACGGCCGGAAGGATCACCGACGGCGGCTGTAAAATCACCGATAACCAAAACTGCCGTATGCCCCATATCCTGAAAAGCACGGAGTTTAGTTAAAACCACACTGTGGCCTAAATGCAAATCGGCACTTGTAGGGTCAGCCCCAAGTTTGATGCGGAGTTTTTTACCGCTGTTTAATTTTTTTTCAAGTTCCGCACGGCTGATAAGGTCTACACAACCGCGGGTAAGCAAATCAATATCCATAATTACCACCTTTGAGAGTATATAAATATTCTATCATTTTTAAACATTATATATGCTTTAACTTTAGTCATTAGGACCTATTTCGATATAGGTCCTTAGGGCCTTTACAGATTAGCGGTTTACCATTATAATAACTATGTGGGGATTAGTATGAAAAGGTTTATAAGTATAACTTTGAGCATGATTCTTTTATTGAATACAGTAACTGTAGTCAATGCTTTTCAATTTGATGAAGAAAGGGCTAAAATAGAAGCATCTATCAGAAGTGACATAAAAACTTCAAACAATGCCCTTGTAGATTATATTTTGCTGATTTTAGATAAGAATTTATCAACCGACAAAAAGCATAAAGCATTTAGCCAACTGTCCGATGAAGATCAAGAAAATATTGGGGACTTGCTCGCCGTAATCTATAACTCAAGATTTAATCAAAACGAAGCCGACCAAATTACTAATTTTATTTTCTATAATCTTTCACAAGGCAATACCAGCGAAATTCTTTTCCTATTTGCCGGAATATTTTTAATTCATCAAGATTTTTCTGCTTTTCGCCAGAGGATATTAGCAACCATACAAACTAACAAAAATCCTGATTTCTTGTTGCCTTTCATACAAGCTTTGGAATCAGCACCATATTTGGATGCCTTCAGCAACCAAGAAGAACTTATATCTATGTTGGAATACAAATTAAGGCAACTGTCTTATTTAGGTAAAGAAAAATATAGCAATATTCAAAATGTTTCCAATGAAGCTGCTTCTTTACGTGCCTTTTTGGAAAGGGCTTCATATTTTGCTTCAAAAGAAGAAGATTCTTTCTGGAAAGGTTTTATAACAACAACTATTCCCATAAGACGCCCTTTCCCGGGCAGGAAATTAATAAACGGAGGGGAAGAAGTTTTTACTGATACCCCAAGCGGTAAAGCCCACGAACTTGCATTTAATATCACGCATATTTTGATTCGCCATTATATACTTACAGGGCAAGATGGTAAAGTTAAACAATTTATAGAAGACCAAGCCTTAAGACAAGGGCCTTTCTATTTCCAATTTGCAATTGACGGAATGAATGTCGCCAATATATACTATAATTCCTTAGGTGATACTAGCAGAAAGCAATGGTGGGAAAATTTAGAGGCAGAATTTGTCCAAATCTTCAAAGAAGAATCCCCGACAATGAAACGACTTCTTGTTTTGGGGTCAAATGTTTCGCAAATTGTATTGGAATATTGGGCACTCGGAAAAATGCTATCTTTTGCAGGCAAACGCGTTATTACTCCTGTAGGAAAAGCATTATTTTCGTTGTTCCCTAAAGGAATACAAAAAAAGGTCCTTGTTAAAACCTATTTATTTAGGGGCTATGTTCATAAAGGTGTACAAAAATATTTGGTGGACAAACCCAAATATCTGTATAAGAGGGTTATTTACGGTGCAGGGAAAAGAGTCCTTGTTTCAAACCCAGAATCACAAGTTGAAGTTCGCAATTTATTTAAACAAAGTTTAATAAAAGCAGGTTACGGTGAGGGAAGTGATATCTTTCAGTTACTTTCCAAATTTCAATTTAATTTGGAAAATGCTGAAACAGTCAATTATTTTAAAGGTATTACAGAACATATATCTAAGCAAGATATAGACGATTTTATTAGAGTTTTCAATAGAATCCCGGCAAAATATAAAACGGAAAATGCTCTTATTAGGATTAGAGTAATAAATAATAAAATTGTGCCTGAAATTGAAAAACCTTTCGTGTCCTCAATTAAACAGACTTTGGCAGCCATGCAAGAATTATTGAAAGAAGGCGGAACCATTTTAGAAACTCAAAATAGTGCAAACGGAGAAATATTTTCCAGGGTTCAAGTCGCTAACGGAACAGTTATCCGTTTCGGCGACCATGAGATTAATAACCCTAAAATACATATACATTTTGAAAAGACAGTAACCATAGACGGATTAGATTATGTATTAAACAGAAGTTTCATGATAAATACCAAAGAATCATTAAAGGAATTAGCTACAAATAATTTAAAGATGCTGTGGTCTTTATCTTCTAAAACAGAACAGGAAAATTTTTTAAAGGCATTAGCACGTGCCGCCAAAGTAGATAATAAAAATGGTACACATATAATTACAGATAAGTTAAAAATATATATTCTCAGAATAAATGAATATCTCTTTGGTACACCTGAGCAAAAACTAAAAGCTTCGGCGAAATTAATAGAACTAACAAACAAAACTACGGCCCAAGAAGCCGCCGACGAAGCCTTGTACAGACTTATGATTACAGTTAAAAAAGGCACCAACTCATCTATGTTAAATGAGATATATACAAATCAATTACTTAATAAAACCGTTAATAGAATTTCAACAAATATGGCTAATGAAGAAGCTACAAAAATTTTACAATGGGCAATGCTTGAAAATACGAAATTAATTCCTTTTAAAGGTTTTCACACTATTTCTGCAGCAACATTTAAAGTTAGTGCCCAATATTACAATTGACATTTATAATTTACTCAAGCATATTAAGCACGCGTTCAACGGCATCTTCTCTGTCGTGATTTATTTCAAAAAAACGTTTATATGCCGTCAAAAGGGCATCTTCATCAAAAGAAACTTTTTGTAAAAATCTGTTTAAAATTTCTTCCACTTGTTTTTCATTTAAACCTTGTTCAAAAAGTTCAAGGGCAACTGTTGTTGCTTTGGGGGGATTTTTACCGTTAAGTTCGTCTATTAAATAAGCAAGTGCGGAACAATAAGCGGCACCGTCGTTTTTATAAAAAGTATA
>JBGVBB010000088.1:0-3250 GCA_045225155.1 Elusimicrobiaceae bacterium | reverse complement strand
AAGGCATTAGGTGAAGATGCATACTTGTCACAATATGCAACGATTGTTGAATCTTCTTTACAAAGTGCATCCCCGAATATTGCCGGTTCAATCGTAACAAAAATTAAATTCCAAGACGAACAAGGCGAAATTATGCCGGAAAACTTTGCAGTAGAAATTGAATTCGCCGATAAAAAAGCCGCATCACAATGGAACAAATTAAATATCACCGATGATGAAACCTTAATGTTCGTAAAAGCAAAAGATGGCTCTTATGAACTCGTTTTGGCAAAACCGGACGGTAGCAAACGCGGTATTTATGAACCGTTTATTGAAGGCGGTAAAACCGAAGCGGAAGCTAATTACTATCGTGTAATTTCCGATTTACAAAACGGTGTCATTACCAATGACGGTAAAACACCTATATTAAAAATACGTTTATACTCAGACCGCTTTTTTGAACTTCTTGCGAGATTAGCAGGTATTACAGAAGGTTTCGGCGGTTTGCCGCAATCTACAGTAAGCCAACAAGCTACTGCTTTGGGTATGAGCGACCCGAAAGATTTACAGAAGAACGTTTCTCATTCCCAATTAGGTAACGTTTCAAGCGTAATCTTTACAGGTCTTCAAAAGACTTTAGGTCTTAAAAATACTTTATCCGTCGGTTTATTAGGTTCAAGCGTCGGTTTAGGTTTATGCGCTGCAGCAGTCGCAGCACCTTCTTTACCCGCTAAGATAGCAGGTTTGGCAGCAGGTTCATTTATCTTGGGTGTGTTTACAAACGGTGCTGTAAAACCTTCAAACAGTATATTTATTAAAGAAAACTCTAACGACTCTGCTACAGGTACTGCCCGTACAGGTTTTGCCAACGCAGGTGCTTCAATAGGTACAATGACAGGTTATTTATTCTTCCCTGTTACGACATTAATTGCCTTGTCAGATATTAAAGCCTTCGTCGCATTATACGGTTTAGCAGCAATAGTTCCGGGTATAGCATTTACAAGTTTATTACTTTCTAAAACACGCAACTATTCCCCTATTAAACCTAAAAAACCCGGTTTAGCAGGTGAATTGCCTGCCTTCGGTAAACGTTTTATAAACGTTTTCCCGAATATTATACATAATACTTTGTTTGCCTTCTCCGGCGGTTACAAAGAACGTGCTGCTGAAATTACAGGTAACCAGGAAAGAAGAGCACACAAACAAGAATATGAAGATTTAATAGAAGAAACTCAACCGGTTGAGGAAGAAATCATTGAGGAAGCACCGGCAACTGCTCAGGATGAACAAATTGCCAACGGCAACGAAGAACAACCTGCTAAAGATCCAGGTGCATTCAATAATATCTTCAAGAAATTATCTAATTTCTTTACGGTAGCAATCCCGGCGGCAGGTTCTCAATATCTCGTAAAAATGATGGCCGCTGTTGCATTGTACCACTTCGCCGGCATGATGTTTAACTCAGGCCCGGGTGCAATTATTGGAAAATGGATACAAACAGATCCGGGTATGTCATTCGTTACCGCATTCCAAAATTCACCGATTGCAGGTATCGGGCTCGCAGCAACTTTGGGTTATTTCGGTGCTAAAATATTATTGGCTTTGGCAAGAACAACCGGCATCATTAAACCTCAGGAAGAAAATCCCGCTGCTAAAAAAGACGGTACAAAAGATTTCTTTAAAAAGAACGGTGTTCCTTTAGCAGGTGCCGCAGCATTAGGGCTTACATCAGGAATATTCCCGTCAACAGCATTACACTTGACACAGAATTTAACACCTACAGCCGTCGGTTCATTACTAACCTTCGGTACAGCATATTTAGGTGTATATCTTGGCCGCCAATATTTATCCCAACTTGTTAAAAAGGGTAAATTATCACCGCAAGGTATTATCGGCGGATCAGGTGCCTTAAGTACTATAACTACAGGGTTAGCATTTATTCCTGGTTTGCCTATCGGTGTTCGCATGGCACTTTGGGGTATTGCCGGTTTAGGTTTCGCTAACTTAGCAGGTTATGAAAACGCATTAGCAATTGATAGATATCCAAATGAAAAACCAGCCGTAACAATGGCCTATACCTTAGCACGTTTAAGCGGTGCTGCAACAGTCTTTTATGGTTCTCTTGCTAAAAACTTAGCTGCACATGGAGTTGCATCACCTGATATATACGCCTTGGCACTTCCTTTTGCGGCATTGACTTTAGCTACCCTGTTAAACGGTAAACATATCGGTACATTTGCCCAAGAAATGAAACGTTTAGTTACACGCCCGATAACTTCACAAGTTATCCAAAACAAACAAGATGAAATCTTGGCAAAAGATGCAGAAAACGGCATTGAAAGGGAACATGATGATTTAGTAAATACCATCGCAACGCAATTATATAGCGAGAGATCTCATAATTTAAGTTCTTTAGATAAAGAGATAAATGCAATTAATCAGGAATCTCAACGCAACCAAGTTCGCGATGCAGTATTTGCAAAACTTAAAGGCATGCAAGGCACAGCACCGGCTGACGCTAAAGAATTAACGTATGATATCTTCATGAAATATGAAATTGATCCGTTAATGAAAGCCCTTGATAATAAAGGTGTAACTGCTTCAAGCATACGCTTTACGGAAGTTGCAAAAGCAATTGCAAGCCACTATCGTGTTACACCCGAAGCATTAAATGCAATTGAAGCGAAAATCGAAGCTGAACATAAAACCGCACAAAAAGATATTCGCTTAGATGTATTAAATGCAATACGTACCATGGAATTGGACAGAACAGCAGGGGGGGATAATTTAGAACCTCAACCTGCCCAATAAACAAGATATTAACTTCTGGTTTTAAACGGTCTGCAAACAAATTGCAGACCGTTTTTTATCGTCGATTTTAACAACAAAAAATTTATGTCGAACATCGGGGAAAATATGATATAATAAAGGTGTAGGACACTACCAAATTATAGATTTATAATTAAAGGAGAAATATCATGTTACATAAGTTTCTTGATTGGTTTAAACCGTTGCCGCCCGCAGCGAAAAAAATAACCGATCCAGTAGAAGTAGATAAACAATATAGGAAGTTCAGAGTTAAATTGTTTATAAGCGCGTATATCGGTTACACCATGTACTATGTTACGCGCCAAAACTTAAACCCGATTGCACACGTGTTCAAACCGGCAACGGGTATGACAGATGACCAGTTCGGCTTAATGGTGTCCATCTCTCTCATTGCTTACGGTATTGGCAAATTCTTAAGCGGTATGTTGGCAGATAAAAGCAA
>JBGVBB010000087.1:0-8568 GCA_045225155.1 Elusimicrobiaceae bacterium | reverse complement strand
AAAAAGGCATTTACAATAATAGAAATACTTGCAGTAGTACTTATTATCGGCGTATTGGCTGCCGTTGCTTTACCTATGTACACACATAGCGTACATAAAAGCAAATACAGTACGTTAATCGCAACCGCTAAACCAATAGCAGATGCAAATGAAAGGCATTATACCATACATAATGCTTATGTAACAGATCCGGAACATTTAGATATTAATATTTCAGAATCATCATCAGGCTCCAATATACAATTAAAAAGTGATAATCAATATTCGTATGTATCGGTATCACGCCCTGATTTACCCGGAAACAAATATGTGATCTTTCAAAGATACAGTAATAATTTCCCTTCGGAAACGCATTGTGAAGCAGCTGTTAATGATGCTAAAGCCAACTGGCTTTGCGAAAAGGGTTTGCAAGGTACTTTAATCAACGGAAGTATAACACCGAATTATAATACTTATGTAATTTCCGGTACAGGAAACGGTCAAGCAGCCCCTGCATTATCAGAGTTTTTGGCTAACATTAAATGTACCGACAGTGAAAATTCCGGTTCAAAATCTTGCGAAGTTATAATAAACGATTCAGGCAATGTCACAAAAGTTTCTTGTAAGAACAAAAACAATCCTTCGTCTTGCTCTTATGTAACATATGATGATGATGGATCACAAAGCACATGTTACGGAAGTGCCGCAAATTATATAGAGGGTGAATGTATCGCTAATAAAAAGGGTTCTTACAGAAAAGTTTATGATGAAGACGGCAATTTAACGGAATATTTATGTAACAATTACACCAGCGGTAGCGGATGTTATGCTTTAGGCCAAGAACAATATGATTCAAACGGTACGCATATGGCCGCACAAAACCGTTATTGCGAAGAATGGGATATAAACGGTAACTGCGTAGCATATAAACAAGGGCAAGGTAATGACCACGTAGGAATCTTTGAAGACGGCCACAAAACATGGGTTCGTGCCGACTGCCAAGATGTTACCCCTGAAGGAACATGCACATCATATAAGGGCGGACGTGTAGAAGAATGGGATTATGACGAAGACGGCACAACTTTGGTTTACTATGATAATACTTGTACATCCATGTCTTCAGATTATGTTTGCTCCGCTTACAGCAAATATAAAACTACAACTTATTCTTATAATGATGACGGAAGAGTTGAAAATACTTGTGATTCCTCAATCGGTGTAAATGTACAATGTAAATCTACAACAACAAATACTTATAATGCCTCAGGTAAACAAACTAGTGGTCTACAATATACTTGCAATTCTTGGGATGCAAACAATAATTGCACTAAATATACAAGCAAAACACAAAATACATGGTCCTATAATAACCAAGGTAACGAAACTGCCCGAATAGGAATTGCTTGTGCTTCCTTGGACAGCAACCAAAATTGTACTAAATACAAGCCACAATCAAGTGCTTACAGAACTTATACGGAAGACGGCAAAACAGTAACTTCCAGAACCGGTGCTATATGTAACAGTTATACAGGTTTAAACTGCACCGGCGGATGGACAGTAACATATACCCCTTATGTTAACGGCAAGGAAGATAAATCAAACGAAACAGTCAGTACCTGCCAAAACTTCGACATATACCAAGGAAGATGTTTAGATTAGTTTAGTACTTATTTAAATAAAAATCCCACAGTTTAAACTGTGGGATTTTTATTTGAAGAAATTAATTATTTACCAAGCATTGCAAGCAAAATACCTGCCGCAACCGCAGAACCGATTACACCTGCTACATTTGGGCCCATAGCATGCATAAGCAAGTAATTTTGCTGGTCATATTCTTGACCGACTTTATTTGCAACACGTGCCGCCATAGGAACTGCGGACACACCTGCTGCACCGATAAGCGGGTTAACTTTATTTTTAGTAAATAAATTCATAAATTTTGCAATCAAAACACCGGATGCCGTACCAACGCAGAAGGCACATAAACCGAGTAATACGATAGCAACCGTTTTAAATTGTAAAAATCTATCTGCGGAAAGTTTTGAACCGACTGCCAAACCTAACAAAATGGTAACGATATTTATTAACTCATTTTGCATAGTTTTTGCAAGGCGGTTTACAACGCCGCATTCCTTAACCAAATTACCGAACATCAAGCAACCGATTAACGGTGTGGCATCAGGAATAAACAAAGCACATAAAAGTAAAACCATTATCGGGAAAATAATTTTTTCCCTTTTGCTGACGGGGCGAAGTTGCTCCATCTTGATTTTGCGTTCTGCCGGGGTTGTTAAAAACTTCATTATCGGCGGTTGAATTATAGGTACAAGTGCCATATAAGAATAAGCCGCAACCGCAATCGCACCAAGCAAATTCGGCGCAAGTTTTGATGTTAAAAAGATAGCCGTCGGGCCGTCCGCACCACCGATTATACCGATAGATGCCGCCTCTTTCATACTAAAACTTAAATCAGGCGAAATATTACCAAGCATCAAAGCACCGAAGATAGTAAAAAATATACCGAACTGTGCCGCAGCACCCAAAAGCAATGTGCGCGGGTTTGCAATTAAAGGCCCAAAATCCGTCATAGCACCAACGCCCATAAAGATGAGCAAAGGAAATAAGCCGGACTCAATACCAAACCCATACACTTGCCCTAAAAAGCCGCCAAAAGCGGTATGCATTGTGCCGCTTGGGTCAACTGTGGAAACACTTAAAGCCGCAATACCTGCAACGGGAATATTGGAAAGCAAACCGCCAAACCCGATAGGTATTAAAAGCAAAGGCTCAAATTGTTTAACAATACCAAGCCATAAAATTACAAGGCAAACGGCAATCATCACCACTTGCCCCCAGGTGAAATTAGCAAGGCCGCTTGTGCCCCAAAGTGTCTGAAAAGAATTTAAAATATCTGCTAACATAACTCACCTATTTAATCAAAGCAAGCACATTGCCTGTTTGCACTTGGTCGCCTGTCGCAGATGTAAAGTGTATTTTACCTGCTGCAGTTGCTTTGATTTCCATTTCCATTTTCATGGCTTCAATAATAATAACGGTTTGCCCGGCTTGTACACTGGCCCCTTCTGCGACGGAAAAGCGCATAATTACGCCCGGCATCGGGGCTTTAACTTCCGCACCGCCGCCGTTAGAAGCGCTTTCTTTTGCAGGTGTATTACTTATGCCTTCTTTAACTGAAATATCATAAGTTTCACCGTTAACTGTTGCTTTATTATCTTTTAATTCAACGTTAAATGTTTCCCCGCCGACATTAACCGTAAAAGCATTACCTTTTAAATGGGTTTCGGCAGTGGCAGATTTCTTTTCAACCAAGCATTTTGCTTTACCGAGCAAGAAATCCAACCCTTTATTTACGCCGTTTGCAGCATCATTACACGCTGCAACGATAAAAATGTTTTCATCGGTAACGGGCAAATTATTCTTTTTAAGTAATTCCGTTGCCGGTTTAACACCTTTTTTAGGGTCGGCATCATTAAGTTCCAAAACAGTTTTTGTTGTAGGTTCCTTTTTCATATAAGCAGAGGCAAGTTTTACAAGTTCTGGGTCTGCAGGTGCCGGGGTTTTACCGAAATATCCAAGCAACATATTACCATATCCCGGTGCAAATGCCTTCCAAGGGCCTTGTATAACATTTTGCATTGCCTGTTGTATATAAAATTGGCTTACCGGTGTAACTGATGTACCGAAACCGCCACGCCTTACAACTTCTTCCATTGCGGCAAGAACTTGCGGATATTTATCAAATTGGCCGATTTCCCTTAGTTGCCTTGTAGCATTTGTTAAAGCGCCACCAGGGAGAGGTGAAAACGGAATTGTAGGTTCAACCCTCATAGCTTCGGGTTTCAAAACATAATCTTTTAAGCAATCTTTTAAAACACTTTCCGCTTTACGTATTTTATTTATATCAATATCTAAAGTATAATTACTGCCGCGGAGTGCATGCCACATGGAAATTATATCTGTTTGGCAAGTGCCGCCACTTACAGGTGCCATTGACAAATCAATTCTATCAACTCCCCCCTCTATAGCGGCCAAATTGCAGGCAAGGCCTGTACCGGCTGTTTCATGGGTATGGAAAACTACTTCAACTTCCGGCGGTAATATTTTTTTTGCTCTTTTTATTGTTTCCCTTACAGTTTCCGGCGTAGAAGTACCGGATGCATCTTTAAAACAAACGCTGTCAAATTCTATACCGCTTGCAATAATATTTTTTAATACGCCTTCATAAAATTCCGGTGTATGGAATTTGCCCGTCTTATCCCAACCCGGTGCAAGGGACATCATTGTAACTGTAACTTCATGTTTTAAACCGGCTTCTTTAATGCATTTACCGCTGTAAATTAAATTGTTAACATCATTTAAAGCATCAAAATTTCTGATAGTTGTAAGACCGTGTTTTTTGAAAGTTTTAGCATGTAATTTAATAACATCACTCGGCTGAGAATTTAACCCTACAACGTTTACACCGCGTGCCAAACTTTGCAAATTTACATCCGGCCCGACGGTTTTTCTAAAAGCATCCATAACATCATAAGGATTTTCCTTATTAAAAAACAAAGCACTTTGGAAGGTTGCACCACCGGCAGATTCAAAATGCCTAACCCCTGCTTCTTTAGCGGCTTCAACGGCCGGTAAAAAATCTTCACTTCTGACTTTTGTACCGAAGACAGATTGGAACCCGTCCCTAAAAGCAGTTAACATAAACTTAATTTTTTTCATTTTATTTCTCCTTAAATATTAAAATTATTTTGCCGCTTTAATTGCAGCTAAAGTAATTGCGATTTTTAATTTTTTATTATCTTGCGTCGCTAAAACGGGTGTTTTAGCAACTTCAATTTTTTCCGGGCAGATTTTATTTAATAAACTTACCCCCCACTTAAGCACATTAAGCATAAGTACAAGAAGTATAAGGAAACTAAAAGTCATCCCCATACCGACGGCCATCAGTTCTACACTTTTGGCAAATAATTCTGAACTCATAATAATACCTCTTTTATTTTTTTAAATCTGTTTTAAAATTGTACGTCTTTAAAATTGAACATCGCCTACTATTATAACTTCTCTGCCGTTTTTAGTTTTTAAAATCATACGGCCTGCGCTGTCAATATCTTCAAAAATACCTTTTTTACCGTCCACAATAACTTCTTTATTTATAGTCGGACAAAGTGTCTTAAAATCTTTAATAAAATCTTTATTTTGCATTGCATTAAAATTTGAAATTATACTTTCAACCAAAACACTTTTTGAAACTTTTAAACCCATTTCCTGCAAAGTGGTAAAAGGCTTTTCGGAAACAATATTTTTTTGTTCAATATTTATTCCCACGCCGATAACAAGCCCTTTAAAAATATTATTTTCGGTAACGGCTTCACTTAAAATACCGCAAAATTTTTTACCTTTATAAAGAACATCATTGGGCCATTTCAAATAAGCATTGGCACCCAAATCTCTGACGGATTTACACACACTTATTGCCATAATTTGCGTCAAAGAACTAACTTGTTCCGTTTTTATTTCAGACGGTTTTAAAATCATTGTAAAATATAAACCGCCTATTTCAGAAGACCATTTGCGCCCCTTTCTTCCTTTACCTGCCGTTTGGTGTTCGGCCATAATAATATCTTGATTTTCAAAATTATCAAAATTTTCTACACAGTAAGTATTGGTTGAAGGTAATGTGTCAAAGCTGTAAATCTTCATAATAATATTATACCAAATTATGACGTAGAAATCAGAGGTAAAAGCACTTAATTTTTAACAATTTGTTTAATTTCGGATTTAGGTCCTTTGGGGTAATTTTAAATAGGCCTAAATACCAACACAAATTAGGTCTAAGAACCCTTTTAAAATATCAACATTTGTTATAAACTATTAGTAACAAAGAATAAATTAGTATTTACCTCCTCCTTTTGGTAACACACTAATTTATACCCCAAGGCAGCCGAACCCCTAGGCTGCCTTCCCTTTTTGTCCTCAAATACGTTATTGTTCTTTACGTGTTGTGTTTCCACATTATACACACAAGCGCGTGAACGCGTCCGTCCTCTTCTTTTGAAAAAACAAAAATTATCACAAAAATACTTGAAAAAATTTTTTCATCTTACCACTTTTTCGTATTTTCAGTTCTAAATAATTTTTGAGGATATTTTTATATAGGTCTAAATGTTTAATTTTTAGAAGGCAAATATGGTCCGTTTCTTTTATTATATTTTTGAACAATATCTACAATATCTTTGGTTATGCGTAATCCGGTATTTGGGTATCCGGCAGGAACATAATCACCTGCTTTTATATTATGAGCAGTTTCTATTCCAATAATTTCAGTCGGTTTTTTATTAAGTACAATGGGACCGCCGCTGTTGCCAAGGACTGTATCGGCATTATGTCCAAATGTGTTATTAGTATATACTTTCCAAAAACCAATAAAACCTTCTGATTTCCATAAAGTATTGTCCGGCTTGTCACCAGAATACCCTAGAACTATAATATGCGCCGATTTCAATTGCGTACGGGACATTGCATTTAAACCAAACCAGCCCGTCTTATCACCTATTGATTTATCTAATATAACAATACCATAATCATATTGCTCCATAGCATGAGTGTAAGGTGTACTATTATTGGAATATTCTATATATTTATCAGGCACATATAATTCAATTGACTTAGCAGATAATAATTGTTCATTTTCTGATTTATCTGCAACAGGTGCAAATACCTCTATACTCATTTCAAATTTTCCATTATAATAAAGGCAATGTGCGGCTGTTAATACGACATTGGGGCCAACCATAGCACCGGAACAATAGCCCACCGGTATTATACCGCGAAAAGATATTTTTAAAATCACAACTGCTTTTTCTAGTCCCTTGGCATTTTCACTTGTTATTTCCTCTCTGTCATCATCTCCTACAATGGTAGGGGAAATATCAATTTCCTTAACAAAACTTGATATATCCAAATCATTATCAAAAATACCCAAAGCATCCACTGCCGCCGAAGTTATAACGGACGCCAGCAATAAAAACAAAATGAGTAAATATTTTTTCATAAATATTTCTCCAAAACACTTATACATTAATTGTATGAGTTTTTATTTTAAAAAACAAGATGTAAAGAAATATAGAATAAATAAGCCAATTTTGGAGTTTAAAACCGTAGCGCGCGAGAGTGTTCACGCGCCGCACAGCAAATTTAAGATGATTTTTTATTTTCTCTGCGACGACGAGTACCAAGAAGAACGTGGAGCGAAGCGACATCTCGATACTTTAGGAGCAGAAAAATAAAAAAGGGCTTAAATTTGCAAGCGCGTTTCGTGCGTTTGAAAATATAAGGCAGGAACAGAACACGTAAACAACTTTAGAGCGGTAATTAATAAAAAGGTAAAGCAGCCGAACCCCTAGGCTGCCTTCCCTTTTTTATAGGTCTTTATTGGGTCTTGATATATTTTATTTTAAGCATTATCATATATATAAGAAGTATTCTAAAAGGGGTATATTATGAAAAGTAAAAAAGGGTTTACTTTACTTGAATTAATGGTTGTCGTATTGATTATCGGCATACTGGCATCCATTGCTATGCCCCAATATAAAAAAGCAGTAGATAAGGCAAAAGTTACAAGTATATTACCGAGCATGAAAAGATGGAAAGATGCTTTAACGGAATATAAATTACAGCACGATACTTATTGTAAAAGAGGAACGGAAGAAAACTGTGATGAATTGCCGGATGCTACCGATGTAGACGCTAATTGGCCAAGCGATTGGAGTGGCGGAAGATGCGGAGATTCTAATTTCTGTTCCAGTGGATTTTGGGATTGCGATATTGACAGTCACGGTGCTGTTTATTGTGATCATACGGTATTTGCCAGAAGGCACTACGGTATCATAATGTATCAAGCGGATGATCCGGATCAAGAAAATTTACGTAATAAAACAATTTGCAGTGGCTATGGTAATGAAATGCGTGCTTTTTGTAGAGGAATCGGCGCCCAACAGCTTGAAGAATCTGATATATTTATCATGAATTAAAAATTAATAAACAAAAACCCCCGGGTTAGATTTTAATCCGGGGGTTTTTATTTCAAATTAAGTTATAAAATTATAACAAAATTTTCCTTGATAAACGCACTTTGCCGTTATTGTCAATTTCAACGACTTTAACGCGTACGGTATCGCCGAGTTTCAAAACATCTTCCACTTTTGCAACTCTTTCATTTGCAATTTGTGAAATATGTAACAAACCGTCTTTACCGGGCAAAAGTTCAACGAAAGCGCCAAACGGTTGAATGGAAACAACTTTCCCTTCATATATTTGGCCGACTTCAACTTCTTTTGTTAAAAGATCAACTTCCGCTTTTGCTTGGTTAAGTTTTTCGGCATTAGGTGCGGCAATCATAACTTTACCGTCTTCATCAACATCAATTTTTGCACCGGTTGTTTCGGTAATGCGTTTAATGTTTTTACCGCCGGGGCCGATTAATGCGCCGATTTTATCTTGCGGGATCATCATAGTATGAATCATGGGTGCATTTTTAGGTAAAGTTTTGCGCGGTTCTTTGATAACTGAATC
>JBGVBB010000086.1:0-5135 GCA_045225155.1 Elusimicrobiaceae bacterium | reverse complement strand
CTTTACCGTTTCTTTCGCTGGTCTTGATAGTGATAACACCGATACCGCCACGATGTTGTGTTCTGTATTCACTAAACTCGGTGCGTTTACCGTAACCGTTTTCGCAGACGGACAAGACATCCGGTTGTTCACCTTCTCTTTGACCTTGTTCCATACCGATAACGACATCACCTTCCGCAAGTTTGATAGCTCTTACACCGTGTGCTGTACGGCCCATGGCACGAACTTGGTTTTCATCAAAGCGGATTGATTTGCCGTTTCTTGTTGCGATAATAATATCTGATTTACCGTGTGTTTCTTGTACTGAAACCAAAACATCGCCTTCATCTAAACCGATTGCAATAATACCGCTGCGGCGGATATTGGCGAAGTTTTCCAAACTGACACGTTTCATTGTGCCGAAACGTGTACACATTGTAAGGTAAGTTTCACCGGAGTTTTTAGGATCAAAATCCTTAAAGGCAACGGCTGATGTTACTTTTTCTTCGCCGGAAATTTGGAGCATGTTAACAATTGCTTTACCTTTACCTTGGCGGTTTCCTTCAGGTATTTCATATGCTTTTAAGGCAAATACTCTGCCACGGTTTGTAAACATCAAAATTGTTGCATGGCTTGAAGTTACAAAGAGATGTTCAATAAAGTCTTCTTCTTTTGTTTTACCGCCGATTATACCTTTACCGCCACGGTTTTGTGAACGATAAGTATCTAACGGTATACGTTTTGCATAACCACCGTGTGAAAGGGTGATAACAACTTCTTCTTCTTCAATAAAATCTTCAACAGAAAAGTCTGTAACATCTGTTGAAATTTCTGTGCGGCGTTCATCACCGTAATCCTTTTTCATTTTAGTAAGTTCATCAACAATGATGTCTAAAATCTTTTGGGGATTACCTAAAATATCTTGGAGTTCGGCAATTAATGCTTTTAAATCTTTCTGTTCTTGTTCAATAGCAATAGAGGAAAGTTGTGTAAGTTGGTGCAAGCGCATTTCCAAAATTGCTTGGGCTTGAGGTTCGGTAAATTTAAAGCGAGCCATTAAATTAACACGTGCTTCGGCAGCATCTTTAGATTTGCGGATGATAGCAACAACTTCATCTAAGTTAGCAATTGCCAAAAGTAAACCGTCTAAAATATGGGAGCGTTTTAAAGCCTTATTTAAATCAAAACGTGTTCTGTTTGTGATAACTTCTTGGCGGTGCCTAATATATTGGCGCATGGCTTCTTTCATGCTTAACACACGAGGTTTGCCGTCAACAATAGCAAGCATATTTACACCGAAAGAACTTTGAAGTTGAGTGTGTTTAAATAATTGGTTTAAAACTACTTGGCCGGTTGCTTCGCGTTTAAGTTCAATAACCAAGCGCATACCGCGGCGGTCGGACTCATCGCGGATATCTGAAATTTCAGTAATTTTTTTATCTTTAACAAGGCCGGCAATAGTTTCAATTAAAACCGTTTTGTTAACTTGATAAGGAATTTCAGTTACGATAATAGCTTCGCGGCCGCCCTTCATTTCTTCAATTTCGGCACGGGCTTGAATTTTTAAGGAACCGCGGCCTGATTCAAAGTAATCATAAACACCTTTTGTTCCGCGTAAAATACCGCCGGTAGGGAAATCAGGCCCTTTAACGATTTGCATCATTTCTTTAGTAGAAATTGCCGGATTTTTAATTAAAGCAATAATACCGTCACAAATTTCTGCTAAGTTATGTGTAGGAATATTTGTTGCCATACCTACTGCGATACCGTTAGAACCGTTTACTAAAAGTTGCGGCATTTTTGCAGGTAAAACTGCCGGTTCCATTAAAGAACCGTCGTAGTTTGGAACAAATTTAACTGTATCTTTATCTAAATCTTCCAAAAGTTCGTCGGCAATATGATTTAAGCGGACTTCGGTATAACGCATGGCAGCCGGGCTATCACCGTCGATAGAACCGAAGTTTCCTTGCCCGTTAACTAAAGTATTTCTTATTGAAAAGTTTTGTGCCATACGAACTAAAGCATCATAAACTGAACTGTCACCGTGCGGATGGTATTTACCCAAAACATCACCGACAACACGTGCGGATTTCTTAAAAGGTTTATTATATTTTAAACCCATTTCCTGCATGGCATATAAAATACGGCGGTGAACAGGTTTTAAACCGTCCCTGGCATCAGGTAATGCACGGCCGATAATAACACTCATTGCGTAATCGATATAGGAATTACGCATTTCCTCGCCGATATCGCGTTGATGTATTTGGTCAAATAATTCTGTGGAATTTGTTTGGTTATTAGTATTATCTGTCATAAAAACTCCTAAATATCTAAATTGATAACTTCAAGGGCGTGTTTTTCAATAAAGGCCCTGCGGGGTTCAACTTTATCACCCATAAGCATTGCAAATACTTTTTCCGTATCGGCAGCATCTTCAATAGCAACGCGAACAAGTTTGCGTTTTGACGGGTCCATGGTGGTTTCCCAAAGTTGTTCGGGGTTCATTTCACCGAGACCTTTATAACGTTGTATGGTTGCACCTTGTGTGCCGACTTCTTTTGCAACTTTTAAAAATTCTTGTAAAGAGAAAATTAAAATATCTTTTTTACCGTCGTTAATGGTAAATAAAGGTGTGCCTTTGCGTTTATCTTCGGTAACAAAAGCAAATTGTTCCAAAGTATAACCAAGGGCTTTAAGTTTATTTTCGTTTACTAAAATTTTGGTAAGTTCTTTAAGCGATTGATAATCAGGTTCTAAGGCGTCATTATCAATTTCCATTTCCGGTATACCTTTGGAAAGAAGTTCTTCCCTTTTCTCATTTCTTACAGCTGTTTGATAATCTCTAAATTCTTGATCTGAATAGAAATATTTGAAACTGTTATTTTCCAAAGTTACCCTAAATACGGGGATTTGACCTCCTTCTTTGAACTTATTGTAATCTTTAAGTGTCAAACCTTTAAGTTCTATCCTCATATTTAAATCTTCAAGTTCTTTTAAGATTTGAAGTAAAGTTTTAATTTGGTCTTTAGTTAAATCTTCGCCTTTTGCATTTTTTGCATTGACGGCTTGAAGGGCTTCTTTAAATAACCAAGTTTGCATTTGCTCTTCGGTTTGCATATAGTCTTCCATTTTGCCTTTTTTGATTTTGTATAAAGGCGGTTGGGCTATATACACATGGCCTTGTTCAATAAGAGGTTTTAACTGACGATAGAAGAAAGTTAAAAGCAAAGTTGTAATGTGTTGACCGTCGACATCAGCATCAGCCATCAAAACGATTTTGTTGTAGCGGAGTTTTTTAATATCAAAACCGCCTTCACCTTCACCGACACCTGTACCGACCGCTGAAATCAAAGTGCGGATTTCTTCATTTGATAAAATTTTAACAAGTTGTGCTTTTTCTACGTTTAAAATTTTACCGCGTAAAGGTAAAATTGCCTGGAAGATTCTGTCCCTGCCTTGTTTAGCGGAACCGCCGGCTGATTCACCTTCTACTATGAAAAGTTCGCATCTTTCAGGGTTCTTTTCCTGACAATCTGCAAGTTTACCGGGTAAACCACCGCTTTCCAAAGCGCCTTTCCTGCGGGTTAAATCTTTTGCTTTTCTTGCGGCTTCACGGGCAACTGCGGCACCGATTGTTTTATCGCAAATAGCACGGGCCGTTTTGGGGTTTTCTTCAAAGAAAGTTGATAATGTTTCCCCAACAATAGAGCGAACTATACCTTCAATTTCGGAGTTACCGAGTTTGGTTTTTGTCTGCCCTTCAAATTGCGGGTGCGGAATTTTAACTGATAAAACCGCTGTTAAACCTTCCCTTAAATCGTCACCCTGAATATTTAAATCTTTATTCTTAAGAAGACCGTTATTTTTAATATAATCGTTAACGATACGGGTTAATGCGGACCTAAAACCGCTCAAATGCGTACCGCCTTCTATTGTGTTAATATTATTAACGAAGGAATAAACATTTTCTGAATAACTGTCATTATATTGAATGGCAAAGGAAATATAATTATTATCAATTTCTTTTGTAATGTAAATAGGTTCTTCGTTAATGATTTTTTTGTTTGTGTTTAAATATTTAACAAATTGTGAAATACCGCCTTCGTATAAAAATACTTGGCTTTTATTTTCTACTCTTTCATCAGTTAAAGTAATTCTTACACCTGCATTTAAAAAGGCAAGTTCGCGGAGGCGATTTGCGATAGTATCATAAGAGAAAATATTGTCACCGAAAATTTCTTTATCTGCTTTAAAAGTAACCTTTGTACCGTGTTCTTTTGTTTCACCGATAACTTCAACTTTGCCTTCCGGTTTACCGCGTGTATATTTTTGGAAATGTACTTTACCGTCACGTCTTACTTCAACTGCCAACCATTCTGATAAAGCGTTTACGCAGGAAACACCGACACCGTGTAAACCGCCGGAAACTTTATAAGCGCCGGTATCAAATTTACCGCCGGCGTGTAAAACCGTCATAACAACTTCCAAAGCACTTTTACCTTTAAGTTTCGGGTCTTTAACATTTTTCATCGGGTCAACGGGGATACCGCGGCCGTCATCTTGAATCATACAAACATTGTCTTCTTTAATAACAACGTTAATATGGCTTGCATTACCTGCTAAAATTTCGTCTACTGAGTTATCTACAACTTCATAAATTAAATGGTGTAAACCCGGAGCCCCTGTGGAACCTATATACATTGCCGGGCGCTTTCTTACGGCTTCAAGACCTTCCAAAACCTGAATTTTAGAAGAATCATAATCTTGTTCTAATTCTTTTTCTGATTTACTCATATATACTCCTTATTTTATTAAAATCTTTTTTATCCAAGGCTTGTTAAAATTTTTATTTAACTCTTTTATTATTTCTTTTTCCTTTAATAAAAGTTCATGCCTTGCCGGGGAAGATTTTACTTTTACAAAAATTGTTCCCCCTTGTACTGAATCCAACTCCCAAAACTTAGCCCTGTTTTTTAAAATTACCTGCCATAAATTATCAAGTAAAATTAAATTATTTAATTTAAAATTTAAATGACAAAATTTATTAGTTAACTCCGAAGAATTATGCCAATTAATTTCTTTTTTTATTTTCATTTAAACTCTTACGGGCATTATGATATATTTATATTTTGTGTTACCTTCCGGTTCTATTAATA
>JBGVBB010000085.1:0-12699 GCA_045225155.1 Elusimicrobiaceae bacterium | reverse complement strand
CATGGTCTTAATTATAAAAATGTGGAAGATATAGCCCACATCAACGGTATGGAAGCTTTAAATATCGGGCATGCAATTATCGCAAGGGCAGTTTTACGTGGGTTACCCCAAGCATTTCTTGATATGAGGCTTTTAATAGGGGCAAAATAATGTGCGGAATAGTCGGTTACTGCGGTAAAGATAACTGCGCCGAACTCTTAATTTCAGGCCTTAAAAAGCTTGAATATCGTGGCTATGATTCCGCCGGTATTGCCTTGGAAGTAAAAAATAAAATCACAGTTTTAAAAGCAGTAGGTCAAGTTAAAAATTTGGAAAATTTAGTTAAAAAGTCCGGTAAAAATTCACACCTCGGTATTGCACATACGCGTTGGGCAACGCACGGTAAACCATCCTTGGTTAACAGCCATCCGCATACAGATTGTACAGGTAATATCGCTTTAGTTCATAACGGTATTATTGAAAATTATTTAGAACTTAAAAATACTTTAATCAAAAAAGGCCACAAATTTAAATCCGAAACCGATACCGAAGTTGTGGCACATTTGCTTGAAGAAGAATTAAAAAAAGAAAAAGATTTTTTTAGTGCTTTTCAAAAAACCACTCGTAAATTGAAAGGTGCATTTGCTTTAGTTGCTTTAAATGCAAAGGCCCCCGGCGTAATGGTGGCGGCAAAAAGGCAAAGCCCGCTTGTTGCAGGTGTCGGTAAAAAGGGGTTCTTTTTAGCATCTGATATTCCTGCATTTTTAAGTCATACAAACAAAGCAATATTTTTTGAAGACGGTGACACTGTTAAAATTACACCTGAAAGTATTGAAATTTATGACAGTGACTTCCGCAAAACAATACGCAAAATACACACAATTTCTTGGGATATTTCCGCTGCCGAAAAGGGTGGCTTTGAGCATTTTATGCTTAAAGAAATTCATGATGAACCGCAAAATGTCAAAGATACTTTGCAAACACTTCCGCCCGATATCACAAAGGCTTTTGGACTCCCATTAAAAGAGGCTAAAAAAATTGAAGGTTTATATATTGTTGCTTGCGGAACTGCTTACCATGCGGCACTAGTTGCAAGATATGTTATTGAACATTTTGCCAAAATCCCCGTTGAAGTTGAAATGGCCTCGGAATTTAAATACAGGCCGATACATTTTAAAAAGAATTGGCTTTTTGTGGCTGTTAGCCAATCAGGTGAAACGGCAGATACTTTGGCCGCTTTAAAAAATGCGAAAGTTCACGGTTTAAAAGTTCTAAGTGTTTGTAACGTTGTGGGTTCTGCAATAGTGCGTGAAAGTGATTATTCTGTTTTCACTCATTGCGGGCCGGAAATCAGCGTTGCTTCCACCAAAGCATTTACTTGCCAATTAACTGTTTTGTATGCGCTTGCTTTACAACTTGCATACGTGCAAAATTCAATAACTAAAGCGGAGTTTGAAGAGTTGTATCAGGAATTTTTAACAATGCCCGAACTTTTAAAACAAACTTTAAAACTTGAAAGTGCAGTAAAAAAAGTAGCGGAAAAAGTTTATAAAAGCCCGTCATTTATTTTTATTGCGCGTAATGCAAGTTTCCCTCTTGCTTTGGAAGGCGCACTTAAATTAAAAGAAATTTCTTATAAACACGCCGAGGGTTTTGCGGCAGGTGAAATCAAACATGGCCCGATAGCAATAATTGATAAAGGTATTCCCGTTGTCGCTTTAGCACCAAAAAGCAGTTTGTATGAAAAAATGATTTCCTCTTGCCAGGAAGTTTCCGCACGCGGTGCAAAAATAATACTTATAACAAATACTGCCGCCAAAAATGCTTTGGAAGTGCCTTATACAAATGAATACTTATTTCCCTTGCTTGCGGCAACAGTTTTGCAATTTTATGCATATTTTATTGCAAAATTTTTAGGGCGGGAAATTGATAAACCTAGAAATCTTGCCAAAAGCGTAACGGTTGAATAATATGGAAATTATAAATATCGGAACAGATATAGAAGAAGTTTCCCGTTTTGAAAACCTTGACAGCAAGGTTTTAAACCGTTTGTTTACCGAAGAAGAACTTAAATATTCCGGCACAAAAAAAAATAAAGCAGAACATTTAGCGGTTAGATATTGCGCAAAAGAAGCAGTTTATAAAGCCTTGCCTTTTGATAAAATTGCTTTTAAAAAAATACAAGTTATAAATGATAAATCCGGCGCACCGCAAGTTACCGTTAAAGACAAACGTGCCAAAGATTTATGTTTTAAAATATCCTTATCGCACACCAAAAATTTTGCCCAAGGAGTCGTTTTGGTTTATAAAAAATGAAAATAACAAAAAAGTTTTTTAAATCAAATTTCCCTAAAATAAAAAAAGATTCCTATAAAAATATTAACGGTAAAGTTTTGATTATTGCCGGAGCAAAAACCATGCAAGGGGCTGCGGTACTTAATGTCTTGGGCGCATATTTTACAGGTGCGGGGATGGTTGCGCTCGCGTCAATACCCGAAGTGATAAAAGCCACGGTTTGCACAGTTCCGCAAACGCTTGTTTTACCGCTTGAAAAAAATCAGTTAAACGAAATTAAAAAATATATCAAAAATTTTAAACCCGATGTCTTGCTTATCGGCAGCGGTCTTGCGGAAATGGCAAAAAATACTTTAAAAATTTTAGAGTTTGCAAAACTGCCAGCCGTAATTGATGCAAGTTCCTTAACTTTTTTGGCAAGCAAAAATTCAAAACTCCCCAAGGCAGGCGGGCCTTATATATTAACACCGCATATCGGGGAAATGAAAAGATTACTCAAACAAAAAACTTTAAACACAAGAACATCTGCCAAAGAACTTGCGCAAAAAACAGGTGCAGTTTGTTTACTTAAAGGACCTATTACCTATATTAGTGATGGTATAAAGACCTATGAAAGCCACGCCGGAAATTGCGGCCTTGCAAAAGCCGGCAGCGGTGATGTTTTGGGCGGAATTATTGCCGCTTTATATGCACGCTTAATAACACAAAATAAAAACAAGAAGCAAGCAGCATTTACCGCCGCCGCTATGGGTGTGTATTTGCACGGCTATGCGGCAGATTTTGCCGCTAAAGAAACCGGCAAAACCTCTTTACTCGCAACTGATGTTATAAACAAAGTACCAAGTGCCATAAAAAATTTGTTAAAATGAAAATATAATTTATGATAGGAGAATTTATGAAAAAGTTTCTTGCTTTATTCATTGTTTTAATTGCAGTTTTAGTCGGTGGATATTTATATTCCACCCGCGATACAAAAAATGTTTCTGATGGCAATAACCAAAATATTTCCGAACAAAAAACAAAAAGAAAACCGGCTTTTGCTAAAGATGAAGAAAATACAAATATTACTTCAGAACAAATAAATTCTGCGGAATTTGAAATTGTGCCGACCATGGAAAGTGTTTCCAAAGCCAAAAACCAGGTTTATGCCGGTGCATTTCAATTAGTTTGGAATGATTTTATGAATGAACTTATTAAAGGCCCCGTCAAATTTTTTAATGACCAGCCGCCTATGGTGGACTTGCTTAATAAACAAGAATTTAAAACCACGGATATTTCCGAAAGTGCCTATTACAAAAAATGGGGGCTTGCTTCACCAAAGTTAAAAAAGGAAATTGAGGACGGTATTTGGGAAAAGTTTAAAGAAAAAAGCCAAATTTTGGATATGGCAAATTGGGCCCCGGCACCTTGCAAATATGCTTTATACACAATGATGAAAAAAGATTTGGAGTATGAAAAAGAATTTGAAGTTTTACAAGAAGATAAATTTGAAGGAAGTGAAAAGTTAGTTAAATATTTCGGTGTAGAAGAAGAGGCTTACGGCAGAAATGTTAAAGGAACTGTGGGTGTTCTATTTTATAATGATGATAAAGATTTTGCGGTTACCTTGCGTTCAAAACAAGGCGACTTAATTCATTTATACAAAGTTAATACCGATAAAACTTTGGCGGAAATATATAAAGAAATGAAAGAAAAAACCAAAAGTAACTATGACCGTATGCAGCCTATTGATAAATTTAAAGCGCCTAAAATTAATTTTAATAAAATACAAGGATTTAAGGATCTTTATGGTAAACCAATGTTTACCCCGCAAGAAACATGTCCGACACCTCTTGAAATTGAACTCGCCATAGAAAGAATACAATTTAAAATGGATGAAGTCGGTGCAAAAGTAGTAGCGGAAGCATTAATGATGACTAGAGGCAGTAGTGCTGGTCCAAATTCATGGGAACCCAAACCCCGTTATTTCTATTTCACCGGGCCTTATGCGATATTTATACAAGAGCCGGGCAAAGCGCCATACTTTGCGGCCTATATTAAAGACCCAAGTGATATACAATAAATTTGTGTGTTCCATTTTTAGTGCAAATATGCTATACTTTTTATAAGGAGATGCTATGAAAAAATTTTTTCTTATTTCTTTAACTTTATTCTTATCCTGCAATGCATTTGCAGTAGCGAAGTATGCCAGCATAATAACGAAACAAGCCAATATTCGTAGTTGCCCGAGTACAAAATGCTCCAAGAAATTTTTAGTTTGGAAATATACACCCCTTGAAATGTTTGGCGTAACTAAAGACCGCCAGTGGGTTCAAGTAAAAGATTTTGAAGGTTATGCCGGTTGGATTAACAGCGGTTTGCTCGGTGAAACACCTGCCGTTGTAGCCAAATCAGATATCAATATCCGCAAAAAACCTGATGTATCTTCAGAAGTAGTTTGGATTGTTGAAAAGGGTTACCCTCTTAGATTTATTAAAAAACAAGGCCCTTGGTTCCAAGTAACCGATGACGCCGGTGTAAGAGGTTGGGTACACTCTTCAGTAGTGTGGGGCTTCTTAGAATACAGGAAATAATATGAAGTACTTTGTAGCAATTTTCTTATTAGCGACTTTGGGATTTGGTATTTATTTTTATAATAATACCGGTGTTGTTCCGCCTCAAAAATTTGTGCTTTCAGGGCATGTTCAAGTTGTTGACAGATTATTAAAAAATGCCCAAGCAAATAATGTTACTTGTTCTATTATCGCTAAAAACGAAGCGGATGTTCCAATAGCAATTAAACGCATTATTAACCCGACATTTCCGCTTGATTTCGAAGTAACAAAAGATGATTTGCTTATTGATTCTTATGACGGTAAAATCAAAATGGAAGTCCAAATAAATTCACACGGTTCTTTAGGTGTTTTGAAAAGCGGTGATATATTTGGTGCAGGCATACAGGAATATTCTTCCGGCAGCCAAGATATTTTGATTGTTGCAGATAAAATGATCGGTAAACCGACATTAGCCGGTGGCAGAAACAAAAGCAATTTCTTTAGAACTGCAGCAAGGTAAAAAGTTTTTAACTTATATAAACCCCGCGAAAGCGGGGTTTTTTAATTGCCTGCTTGTTTTGTAAAACCGAATTTTGACATATAGTCACAAATCTTTTCAAATTTAGAAGAGTTGTAAATGCAAGTTTTTACAATAGGGTCATCTTTTGTCGCATATAACCTTAAACTATATTTTGCAGTTCCTGTGGCCGGGTAAAATATTTCCCCCGTACATGTTTTAGGTGATGCAGTACAACTTGCTGTTACGGCGTGCATACGTGTTTGATAACGGGTATTGTCTGCGTTCCATGATGCGCCGTCAAGTTCCATAGTAATTAAATCTTGAGGTGTCAAATCAGTATTATACTCAGTTTTAGGTTTATAACTTATTAAATAGGTAAGAGGTTTCAAAATCATTTGTGCTTCTGCGTTTCGTGCCTTTTCAACAATATGCTGATAAGATGGTAAGGCAATGCTTGCCAAAATACCTATGATTAAAACTACTACTAAAAGTTCAATTAAAGTAAATCCTTTATTTTTCATTTTTTACTTCTCCTGTCATTATTTTGCTTAACATTATTGCCCCAAGCATTGATAAAATCAACCCTGTTACATTATACAAAGTTAATTTGTCATAGCCAAATATGCAAGATAAAATTAAAGTTAGTGCCGGGTAAGATAAAGCAATTGCGGTTACTTTAGAAAGGGGTAATTTTTGTATGGTCCAAAACCAAAGCAAATAAGATAGACCGTAACGAATAATACCTATGTAAAAAAGCACACCGTAAAGTGTTGCACCGGGTTTTATAAAGATTGTATTTGAATACATTAAAAACAGAACAATCATTAAAGGCAAAGCATATAAATTTTTTGCCGCAGCAATTACCTGGCAAGGAATATTTGCAGATAATTTTTTTGCCGCGATATGTGAAACCTGAAACATCCACACGCTAAAAATTACAATCAAATCCCCTTTCAAATTTATATTTTTAAAAGAGCCGGACATCAAAACCACACCGCCTAAAACTATTAGAAGTGAGGCCAAAACTTGCTTTAAAGTAATTTTTTCTTTTAGAAATATTATGCTGAAAATAAAAGAGTACAAAAGTTCAAATTGATTTAATATAGCGGTGTTGGCCGGCGTCGTAAAATTAAGTGCATAAAGCAAACAACAAAACGGCAAAGCGGAACCGAAATTCGCAATTATCAAAAAAGGTAAAAAATTATTTTTATTAAAGAGTATTCTAAAATTTTTATTCTTTATTAAATAAGGTAAAAAGTATAAAAACCCAAGTACGCTTGCAATAAAAACAAGCAAAACATTGTCAATTACTTTAACGGAAATACCGCCGATAATCGGTGCAAAACCTACAATTAACCAAAAGAAAAATAAGGAAGAATATGCACGAATCATAAATCAATAGTTAAAGAAATCGGTGCATGGTCCGAGCCCATAACATCAGCCAAAATGCCGGCATTTTTAACATGTTTTGCGGCATTAAAATCAACCATAAAATAATCAAGCCGCCAGCCTACATTTCTTGAACGTGCCGCGGTTTTATAATCCCACCAAGTATATTGTTTGGGTTCTTTATTAAACATGCGGAAAGTATCAACAAGTGCTTCATCAAAAAATTTATCAAGCCAGGCGCGTTCACTCGGTAAAAAGCCTGTTACATCCTGGTTTTCTTTTGGGTGTTCAAGGTCTATTTCTTTATGTGCTGTGTTAACGTCACCGCAAGTTATAACAAATTTTTGTTTGGAAAGTTCTTTTACAAGTTTTAAAAATGTATCGTAAAAGCGGAGTTTGTAGGCAATTCTGTCTTCACCGCGGCCGCCGTTTGGAAAGTAACAATTTATAAAATAAAAATTTTTGTATTCAAGCATTATAAAACGGCCTTCAATATCAAATTCTTCAATACCTAAACTATAAGTAACTTTTAAAGGTTTTTCTTTAGAAAAAACACCTACACCGGAATAACCTTTTCTTTGCGGACTCGATAAATATAGATTATAGCCGGGAACATTTTTTAGACTTTCGGGCAGTTGCTCGGGTAAACACTTAGTTTCTTGCAAGGCAATAATATCAGCCCCCGTCTTAAGAAGCCAATCTTTAAAGCCCTTTTTCTCCACAGCCCTAAGACCGTTTACGTTCCAAGATAGAAAAATCCTTTCCATAATGATATAATATCATTTTAGGAGATACTATGCGTAAAGGACATTATTTTTTGACTTCGGAAGCAGTTTCCGAAGGCCACCCGGACAAAGTTTGCGACCAAATTTCAGATGCGATTTTGGATGCTATTTTAGCCAAAGATAAAACCGCACGCGTTGCTTGTGAAACTTTTATTACACGCGGTCTTATAATTGTCGGCGGGGAAATTACCACAAAAACTTGGGTTGATGTGGACCAAATTGCAAGGGATGTCGTTAAAAAAATCGGTTATACAGATCCTAAATACGGTTTTAATTATTCCACTTGTTCGGTAATAAATATTATCGGCAAACAATCACCAGATATCAGCCAAGGGGTAGATGTCGGCGGTGCGGGGGACCAAGGGTTTATGGTCGGTTATGCTTGTGATGAAACAAAAGAACTTATGCCTTTGCCACTCCAACTTTCAGAGAAAATTTTGGTAAATTTAGCAAAACTCAGACGTAATAAAACTTTACCTTATGTTGGGCCAGATAGCAAGAGCCAAGTAACCGTTGAGTATAAAGACGGTAAACCTTTACGTGTGGAAACAGTGGTTTTATCAACCCAGCATACCGAAGATATTTTAGATAAAACCGGTAAACAAATTACTGAAAAGTCTAAAAAAGAACTTATTGAAAAAGCAATAAAACCCGTCTTAAAAAATTGGGTAGACGCAAAAACAAAATATTTAATTAACCCCACAGGCAAATTTGTTATCGGCGGGCCGCAGAGTGACAGCGGTGTAACAGGCCGTAAAATTATTGTTGATACTTACGGCGGGCGTTGTGCGCACGGCGGTGGGGCCTTTAGCGGTAAAGATCCGACTAAAGTGGACCGTTCCGCCTCTTATATGGCACGCTATATTGCAAAAAATATCGTAGCGGCAGGCCTTGCAAAAGAAGTTACCGTTCATATTGCATACGCTATCGGTAAAGCAGAACCGGTCGGCTTTTATTTGGACACTTTCAATACAGGTAAAATAAGTGATGATGAACTTACAAAAATTTGTTTGCAAGTTTTTAAAATGACGCCTAAAGCCATAATAGAACAATTTGATTTACGCCGCCCGATTTATTTTAATACGGCAGCTTATGGGCATTTCGGGAGGGAAGGTTTCCCGTGGGAAAGAACGGACAAAGCCACGCAACTTAAAAAACTTGCAAAAGTTAAATAATTAGTGCTTGACAAAGTCCTTGTTTTACTGTTATCATTTTTATGAGGGTATTATAATGAAAAATTACTTTTACAGATATTTTTTGAAGGGTTTATTTTTAGCATTGTTCTGCGTAATTGCTGCAGAATGTTATGCAATTACTTTTGATGAACCGCGTAGGGTAATAATTCCTAAATATGCAAATGCGGTGTATAGAGATTTAACGGTATTAGATAAAATGTACTGGGATACTGCTACAGCCGACAAACAGTTTTTATTGGAACTAGGCAAAAGGCCCACTTATTTTTGGAATAAAAACCAAATGTATTATTTGTATCAGGCACAAAAATTAAACCTTGATAAGATAAATTATGGGGACTCTTCTGTAAATAAAAATGTTTTTACGATAGCAAATGTAACTTTGAAAAACGGAAGTTTTATTTCGGAAAAATTATTTTTTGCAAAAGGGTCTTTAATGCAAGTAAACAGAAATTCAAACTTATTAATAAATTATAAAGGTGATTTGCTGTCTGATTTAATTCTTACCGAAAATGTCGTAAATTATAATGTTTATGCACGCATTTTCGGTTATACTATCGGTAGATTGACTGACACGAAAAATCCTCGTGTACATGATATGTTTTTAAGGGATGTGCAATTTAACGGCGTAAAATTTCCTTCACCTAGATTGATGGTTTATTATAATACAAGCGGATCCTTTTATCAGGCACAAGGTACAGCACTTAATTATTCTTTGCCTAGCATATCCGCTGCTAAGGCACCGCACAGTTATTATGGGCCTTGGGAACTTTGGGGGACCACTAATAAAAAAGGTATTTTATATCCTTCAAGTTCAGGAAGCGATCCTTGCGGTGGAAACAGGCCGGACCGTTGTTATACGCAAGCTATTGATTGTGGTAGAGGTACTGATCCTGGCCCGGGTTGTCTTGCTCAACAACCTGTTTATGACACAGATGATTCAATATTTACGTGTGTTGGCAAAAAGTACGATGGCACTACTACAGGTAATTATGATCACCCTACAGGTTCCACGAACTTTTGTAAAGACTATTGTTATGATTACCAGGTGGTAAATATAGCACCTAATAAAGACAATTTCGATGCCCCTGAAAACTATAACGGCAATAAGGCATATTATGAATTTAGGGTTGAAGAAACATTTCAGTATGAAAATACTCCTTCCGGTAAAGTTGTACACTTCATTTCCCAAAGGCCTAAAACCAGAGTAAGCACTAATAATATAGGGGAAAATGAAAAGCTTTTAGCAATAAGCACCATGACGGCGGCAGGTGAATGGACTATAGTACAAAGGGAAGGCCCTTTACAACGTTTTTATATAGACGGTGCAAAAAAAACTGTAGCAGGTACCCCAAAATTTATTGGTACCACCGATAATCCTTGTTTTGATTCATGTAATGGTGGTTTATGTGCCGATAATGTCGTGTATATAAGAAATGTGGACCAAAGGGAATTAAAAGGCGGTACTGATTCCGGGGACAGTTTATGGCCGGAACAGGAGGGGCATAAACAACATTTAATTATTCGTACATATACACTTGGTTTCTGCCCTAAAAAGAGAACAGATTATGGCAACTATGAAGATAATTACGACAGTTCAGGCAATTTAATAGAAGCCATGTTGATAAAGCAAGGGGATAACTGGACCAATGCAAAAGTTTGTATGAGAAGGAAAGTAAAATGTAATGCTTTTGTAAATGATGCTGGAAATAATGTTGACCCTAAACATTTTAACCGTAAATATAAGCCACTTTCAACTGATTATTAGGAGAATATATGAAAAGACTTTTTTTTAGTATTACTTTGATGTTTACCTGCACTCTATTGTGGGCGCAAGGTGCCAGTATGATTAAATATGTTTCATTTTTCCCGCCTGCACATATTGTTCACAGTGAAGTCATATTGAATCAAAATAAGGACTCTTTTGATTATATAAGTGAAACCGATAAGCAAGTTAATACCGGTGATTATCATGCAAGATCCGGCGGTTTAATATTGGGTGCGGCTAAAGATGCGGAAATCACTATTAAAGAATTTAACATAGCAGGTAAAAGTAGCCCGGAAGAAAAATTTTACGCAGTACGGAAATTTAACGTGGAAAATTTAATAGAAATTTCATCCTTTGGGCAAATTGGGATTGTTTATGTGGGTTCCCCTTGCGGTAAATTAGAAAATGCACAATGCAAAACATCATTCTTATCGGCATATAAAGTTAGTTTGCCCCTTGTTTCTAATTATGATCCCTCTACACATGTTATTTTAAAATCATCCAATATCTCAAACCTTTCAGGGGTAGCGTTGCTAAATGACCACATCTTTTTAAAAGGAGTATCTAGCGGGGATGCATTAAAATGGGTTAACTTAAGGGTTGACGGTACCGGTGAATGCAGAAGATATCTGGTTAGATACAAAGGAACGGCTCCCGGAAATCAATGCCGTACCCCTAATGATTTGACGCCGTGCTGATATGCTTTATTAAGGAGAATTTATGATAAAAAAAGATTCAAAAGTCTCTATAGATTACACTTTGACAGTTGACGGCAAAGTGGCGGATACTTCAAAAGGGCGTGGTCCTTTAGAATATACGCAAGGTGCAGGCCAAATAATTGTAGGCCTTGAGCGTGCTTTGGAAGGCAAGCAGGCAGGGGATAAAATTTCCGTAGATATTCCCGCAAAAGATGCTTACGGTGAAGTTAATAAAGAGGCCTTCCGCCGTGTACCTAAAACCGCTATACAAAACATTGAACAAATGCATGTAGGCGATATTGTGGGCGCAAGTGCAAACGGGCATACTTTTAGGGCACAAATTGCGGAAATTACAGATACTGAAGTTGTACTTAATTTCAACCATCCTCTTGCAGGGAAAACCTTGCATTTTGATGTGGAAATCGTTTCTGTAAAATAATTGTTTTTATTAAAAAACCGCCCTCGTTTTTAAAGGGCGGTTTTTTTATGGCTTTTCAGTCAATATATTGTATAATTATAATATATAACATTTATATGGGAGTACTATGGCAAAATTTGAAACTTATCTGAAAACCCGCGCCGCCTTTATTGAAAAGGGGCTTGTGGCTGAACTTAAAAAAATTAAAAATGCTCCGCAAATTATTATTGATGCAATGGCCTATTCTTTGCAGGCCGGCGGTAAGCGTTTAAGGCCTGTTTTAACTTTGGCAACGGCTGAAGTTTTCGGCGCTAATAAAAAAGATATTTTGCCTGCAGCCTGTGCCGTTGAAATGTTGCACACATATTCCCTTATTCATGATGATTTACCTGCTATGGATAATGATAGTTTAAGGCGCGGCCGCCCGACAAACCATAAAGTGTACGGTGAGGACCTTGCCATCTTGGCAGGGGACGGCCTTTTAACTTATGCCTTTGAAACACTTTCAAATTTAAGTAATAACAAAAAAATTAAACCGCAGAACTTAGCACTTGCGGTAAACTCTTTGGCACGTTTCGGCGGTGTCAGGGGTATGATAGGCGGGCAGGTTGCCGATATTTTTGCCGAAGGTATTTTGGAAGGCAAAAGTAAAAGGGCACAAATGCTTTTAAAAAATAAACTTTTTAAAGGCAGTAAAACACCGCAATATTTTTTACTTCCTAAAGAAAATAAAGAAGTTTCCGCCTCCGCTTTACTTGAATACATACATGCAAATAAAACAGGTGCTTTAATAACAACCGCGGTGGAAGTGGGTGCTTTGCTTGCAGGTGCAACAGGGAATAATTTAAAAAATATTAAAACTTATGCTTCAAAAATAGGTTTTGCTTTCCAAGTGGTAGATGATATTTTGGATGCAACCGCAACCGCAAAGCAACTCGGTAAATCAAATAGTGATGCGGAAAATAAAAAATTAACTTTTGTTACTTTATATGGGCTTGACGAAGCAAAAACAGCCGCACAAAAAGCAGTAAAAGATGCTACAAAAGCACTCAATAATTTAACAGGTGTAAACAAGGAAAAACTTGCACCCCTTTACGATTTGGCAAGTTTCTTTTTAAGC
>JBGVBB010000084.1:0-1738 GCA_045225155.1 Elusimicrobiaceae bacterium | reverse complement strand
TAAAAAATTTAACAAGAGTATCTGAAATTTTTTCACCGTCTTGTATCATTATATATTCAAGGCCGCTTTTTGTAAAAAGCAACTTGGCTTCATCCAGTTCCTTTTGGTGTTTTTGCGTAATTTCCGCCGTTTTTTTAGAAGCCAAATTAAGTAAAGTTTGCCCCCCACCTTCAAGCCCTTCCAAAGAAAGGAAAACACGTGCTTTAGGCAAACTTCGTTCTAATTTATCTTCAACAATAACCGGAACGACATCAAATTTCCGGGCTGTTAATTTAAAAGATTTAGAATAGTTTTGCTCCGTCTTAAAATCGGAAATCAAAACAACAATACCGCCCCGTCTTGTTAAATGGTTTATACTATCTAAAGCGAGTGAAATATCGGTACCTTTATTTTTGGGTGTAAAAGCTAAAAGTTCGCGAATAATCCTTAGGACATGACGCCTGCCTTTTTTAGGCGGAATATAAAGTTCTATTTTATCGCTAAACAACAAGAGGCCGACCTTATCGTTATTGTGGGTTGCGGAAAACGCAAAAACAGCGGCAAGCTCGGTTGCTATCTCGCTTTTTAATCTGCCAAGAGAGCCGAACATTAAAGAAGCCGAAACGTCACAAGCAATTAAAAGAGTAAGTTCGCGTTCTTCATTAAACTTTTTTACAAAGACACTTCCTGTTTTTGCAGAAACGTTCCAATCAATACTTCTTACATCGTCCCCAGGTATATACTGGCGGACTTCTGCGAACTCTATACCTTGCCCTTTAAAAATACTAAGATACTCCCCAGCAAAAGTTTCTTTGACAAGTTTGCCCGTCTCAATTTCTATGCGACGAACGCGTTTTAAAATTTCTGCCGTATCCATAAGGCACCTGATTATGGGACTTCTACTGTAGTAAAGAGTTTTTCAATTATCTCTTCCGTAGTAACATTTTCCGCTTCGGCTTCGTAGGTAAGTAAAATTCTATGCCTTAATACATCGGGGCCGATTTCTTTCACATCTTCCGGTGTTACATAACCGCGCCCTGCTAAAAATGCATAGGCCTTTGCAGCTTTTGTTAAGAAAATTGATGCACGCGGGCTTGCACCGTATAAAATATACGGGGCCAAATTATCAAGTTTATAATCTTTGGGATAACGTGTAGCAAAAACTAAATTTAAAATATAGTCTTTTACTTTTTCATCCACGTAAATACTGTCCGCTACTTGGCGTGCTTTTAAAATTTGTTCAAGCATAACTTTGCCGGTTACCTTCGGGGTATTTGTTGCCGACATACGCTCTAAAATTTGTTTTTCTTCTAATTTAGACGGATAATCTATATTGATTTTAAGCATAAACCTATCTACCTGGGCTTCAGGTAAAGGATATGTGCCTTCTTGCTCCACAGGATTTTCAGTCGCAAGAACCATGAAAGGTGCCGGAAGTTTATAAGTCTCGTCCCCGATAGTTACTTGGCGTTCCTGCATTGCTTCAAGTAAAGCACTTTGAACTTTTGCGGGAGATCTGTTAATTTCATCTGCTAAAACAAGATTTGCAAAAACCGGCCCTTTTCTAACCGAAAAACTTCCTTCTTTCGGGTTAAAAATCAAAGTACCGGTAACATCTGCAGGAAGCAAATCCGGCGTAAATTGTATACGTTGGAAAGTCCCGTTTATAATTTCCGCTAAAGTTTTAACCGTTAAAGTTTTGGCAAGCCCCGGGACACCCTCAATCAAAATATGACCGTCAGCTATAAGGGCAACAAGG
>JBGVBB010000083.1:0-16283 GCA_045225155.1 Elusimicrobiaceae bacterium | reverse complement strand
ATCAAAGAAATTAACCAAAGGGAAAATATTGCAACCCTTATAACTTCCGTCGAAAAGGGCGTTAAAATTAAAACGGTTTTTGTTATTCCCATTATTGATAATATAATGCAAATTAAAATAATGGCAGGGAATTGTACAGCAAGCACTTTAAAGCCGTTTATCAAGGCCACTTTTACAAACATTGCGGTGTTTTCTTGATGGATGATTTCATTATTGATGCACAGATAAATTATAAACGTAAAAATAACGTTCATGATATAGAGTAGCGGTATAAAGTAGCATAACCAAATAAAAGCACGGTATATATTTGCAAAAAATGTGTGTGTGGCTAAAAACAGTGCCAAATTAAATTTATGCACAGGTATAACGAGAATATGCCCTAAAGCCGGCGCAAATAAATAAAACATTGCAAGCAAAAAAAGCGTAATGATAAACCACGCAATTATTAATTGCTTCGTAAATGATAAACCGAATAATGAATATATTTTCTCTCTCATAAATTACCCTATGTATACATTATAACGGAAATAGAATATTTTTACAAGGGGTTAATTTATAAATCTTCGACTGTGGGATTATAAACTTGTGTTCCGGAAACGATTTCAAGCAGCCTTGCATCAGACGGATAATCAATTTTTTCCTTTGCTTTGTTTAGGGAAACCCAATCAACTGCTAAAACTTCCGATTCATCCGGTTTGCCTATGCGTACCAATTTGGTCATCAAATACCATTGCACTGCTTTTTTAATAAAATTCCCTTTAAGCGTGAAAGAATAACGCACCTTTAAAAGCGGGCGGATAATTTTTGCGCGATATCCTGTTTCTTCTAAAACTTCGCGGAGTGCTGCTTGGCGCGGTGTTTCTCCCTCTTCAATATGGCCTTTAGGGAAAGTCCATATTTTACGGCCTTTCATGGTTTTTACTTTTATCAGTAAAACTTTATTGCCGTCTAAAACTACACCGCCGCAGGAAAATTCCGGTAAAATCATTATTTACCCCCCAATAATGAAGCGGTTTTGTAAAGCAAATCTTCGTCAAAATAATTGCCGCAAATTTGTAAACCGAGCGGCATATTATTTTTGTCTTTCCCAAAAGGTATGCTTAAAGCCGGTATACCGGCCATATTTGCCGGGCAAGTAAATAAATCTGCCAAGTATAAAGTTAAAATATCTTCCACTTCACCGATTTTAAATGCACCGTTAGGGGCTGTCGGCATAATAATTGCATCAACCTCTTTTAATGCTTTTTGGAAATCTTGCTTGATAAGTTCACGCACTTTTTGTGCCTGCAAATAAAAATCCCCGGCGTGCGCGCTGCTCAAAGAAAATGTACCCAGTATAATGCGGCGTTTTACTTCAGCACCGAAAGCAGTACGGTTTTTGAGGTAAGTATCCTCTAAATCTTTAGTGTTTTGTGCGGCGTAACCATAGCGTAAACCGTCAAAACGTGCAAGGTTTGAACTAGCTTCGCTTGACGTTAAAATATGGTAACAGGGGGCTGCATATTTTGCATGAGGTAAAGAAACTTCCTTTATCTGTACACCTTTTGATTTTAAAAGTTCCACCGCTTGTTTAAAAGCAAGGGCGGTTTCCTTTTCAAGATTAGCAACAAAATCAGACGGAACACCGATAGTTAAGTTTTGTTTTGTCTGTTTTTCTTTCGGGCAAGGTCTTGAAGTAGAATCTTTTTTATCTTGCCCCGAAATTACAGATAGTACAAGTTCATTATCCTCAATGTTATTTGTAATAGGGCCGATTTGGTCCGCACTGCTTGCAAAGGCAGTTAAGCCGTAACGGGACACACTGCCGTACGTCGGTTTAATACCAACAACACCGCAGAACGCAGCCGGTTGGCGGATACTTCCGCCCGTATCGGAACCGAGTGCAACAGGCACCATACCGCTTGCAACAACAGCGGCACTTCCGCCGGAAGAACCACCCGGAACGCGTGTTAAATCAAGCGGGTTTTTGACAGGGCCAAATGCGGAATTTTCATTTGAGGACCCCATGGCAAATTCATCCATATTTGTTCTGCCGACTATTATTGCACCCTCTTTCAGTAACTTTTTAACAACGGTTGCGGTATAAGGTGCATTGTAGTTAGCAAGCATTTTTGAAGCACATGAACAAATATGCCCTTCGTATAAAATATTATCTTTTATGGCAACGGGTACGCCTGCAAGGCGGCCTTTTTTGCCTTGCGGGAGTGCATCAATTTCTTTAGCACGTTTTACGGCTTCTTCTTCAAAAACTTCCAAGAAGGCATTTAAAGATGGGTTTTTCTCTTTGATGCCGGCTAAAGTTTTTGTAATAACTTCCAAGGCGGTAACTTCGCCTGAATTAACTTTTTTTGCTATATCTGTTGCTTTCATAAAACCTTCTTTACCTTTAGGAAATTATCTTGTTTATCGTTGAAAGCTGCTACCAATTTGGCGGTATTTTCAAACTGAAAGGGGCTGTCTTCGCGTTTTGGCGTGAAGTTAGCCTGCATAGGCTTTAAAGAAGAAGTATCAACTTTTTTGATTTCTTCCACCCAATTTACGACGGAAGCAATTTGTTTAATAAGTTTTTCTTCCTCTTGTGCAGAGAGTTCTATTTTAGCTAATTTTGCTATTTGTTTTAATTCTTGTAAATTTGTTTCCATAGTTATATTTTAGCAAATATAACACGTAAAACAAATTTAATTTAGAATAAATAAACCTATATTAAGATAAGTTGCATATAAAAGCCAGCAAAAATACGGTAATATTATAAAAGCAGAAACCTTATTTATTTTAAAACTTAATGAAATTAAGCGAAATACCAAAATATCTAAAACAAGCAAAACAATCATACCACCTAAAATACTGTGTGTACCGAAAAATATGGGCGTCCACAAGAAATTTAAAATAAGTTGCCAAACAAACAGTTGCTTTGCCTTACGTGTAAGCGGTGTATATTGTTCCCTGTCAAGCATCCAAATAAATATTGCAAGTGATAGATAAAGTACAGTCCAAACCGGCATAAAAACAAAATTCGGTGGATTTAAAAAAGGTTTATTTAATGATGCAAACCACATGTTAAGTGAACTGTTAACTGTTGCACTCATTATTCCCCCTACTGCCAAAAATATTATTGCTAAAATTATAATTTTCATAATTATCCCCTTACTTAAAAATGGTAAAATTTAACTGTGCGCCCGTAGTTCAATGGATAGAGCATCGGCCTCCGAAGCCGAGTATATGGGTTCAACTCCCGTCGGGCGCGCTTAAATTTATACGCTTTTGGGTTTGTAAGCGTCCCAAAAGCGTGGGTTTCAGATAATACTTTTTAAAGTATTTTCAATCATATCTTTAGTGCGTGGGCCGACGATTTTTTTAATCCCTTTCCCGTCTTTATAAAAAAATAAAGTAGGTGTGGTTTTGACAGACATTTCGTTTGTATAATGCGGGGCTTCGTCAATATCAACCATTACGAATTTAACTTTATCGCCGTATTTTTTATGCAGGTCATTTATGATAGGTTCCAAGTTTTTACAATGCTGGCACCATGTGGCATAAAACTCAACCATTAAAGGCATTGTTTCCTTTAAAACTTCTTCCCTAAAATTAAGGTCATCAACTATAACTTTTTCCATACTACCCCCTTGAAAGCAGAGCGCTTTCAAAGGGTATTATAACTATTTTAGATTAGTTTTGCAATATTTTTAGGTTAGATATTTTCCGTAAATTTGGGTGCTTGGTTAGCAAGGTCGGTTAAAGTTTTAAAATTATTTACCGCTTTATCAAGTAATGGGTAATCTATACTTTTAAACCAAGGAAATTTTATACATAAAGGAAATAGATATTTAAAGGTATCTATATATCTGTCCCTTAACAGAAAGAATATGTAATCATCGCAAAAAACGGCTTTTACATAAAATAAATTAAATTGTTCTTTTATACTTTGCATGGCGGAAAATAATTCTTTACTTGCTAATTTTTCGGCAACTGTTGTATTATTTGTATATGCATCAATGTTAAACTCAAAAGTATTGGGTAAATCTACTTTAGGTAATGCAATCTTAGATTTTTCTTCTATTATTTTTTTATCGGTTTTAGGTGGATAATTGTTAGTTTGAAAATAGGTTATACTGTTTAAACTTTTATAATTTTTAACGGAAATCATTGATGCTTCAAATTCGTAAGTGCATTTGTGAGTAACAGTTCGGTTACCGTTTTTATCTTTTCTTATATGCTCTTCATATTCACTGTAATTGATTCTGGAAATATTTTTTAAATCATAGAAAAAAGTATCCATAATGTGTAAGTTTTTTTTATTATTGTATACCGGTAAAATACTTATGGGAATATTTTTATTAGATACTAAATAATCCCTTAAATCATAGTCGTTTTTGTTGGTTTTTTTTGATTTTTCTTGCCAATCAGGGAATTGTGAGAGGACATAATCGAGCAAAGCCTTCTCTGCTTTATTTAGCGAGAAGCAACCAATGACTAATGCTACCAAAGCCGCCGGAACCGAAAACCAAGCAACAGCAAAATATACTTGCTTAATTACGCAGTATCCGCAAACAATGACGAATAGTATTGACACCAAAAACATTATTAAAAATTTTCTATTTTGTTTATTTAATTTTTTTAGTTCTCTTAAATCCATATTATTCTCTCTCTAATATTTGTACCATTTTTTCGGCGGCTTGCAAGGGATTGGGTAAAGTTAATTTGTTATAACTTGCACGCATTTTTTTTAGATGCTCAGGTTCGGACAATAGTTTTTTAACTGCATTATAAATGTCTTGTTCTAAATTATCACTTTCTTCTATCAGGAAACTAAGGCCGGCATCTTTAAATAATTTTGCATTATAATATTGATGATTATCTGCCGCAAACGGAAAAGGTATCAAAATCGACGGTTTTTTTAAAGCACAAATTTCCGCTAGTGAACTTGCCCCGCTTCTGGCAACTATTATGTGTACGGCTTTCATTAAAGAATAAATATCTTCGGCATAAGGTAAAAGTGTAAGGTTTTTAATATTTCCGTAAGTAGTTTTAATTTCTTCATAGTCGCGTGTGCCGGTAATGTGAAACACATTTAAACGCCCGTTTGATTGTGCTAATAATTTTTTAAATGCACCGGCTGCGGCATAATTTAATTTTTTGGCACCTTGGCTTCCGCCGAAAATCAAGAAATTTATACCGAAGTTAGTTTCCATTTCCCAAAAGATTTTTTCTTCTTCGGTCATTTTGGTATGGAATTCTTCCCTAATCGGTGTGCCTACCAAGATAGATTTTTTAGGTGCTTTTTCAACGGGTAACCCCAAAAATACAAAATCGGCGAACTTGGAACAGATTTTATTTGCAAGGCCCATGCGGGAATTGGAATCATGTATTGCTGTTTTATAACGCATAAAATGTGCCGTAAAAATTAAAGGAAAGGAAATATACCCCCCCATACCTATACAGCATTTCGGTTCGGTTAATTTAATCAGTTGACGCATTTGTTTTAAGGTTTTAAAGAATTTTTTAATAAAATTCCACCATGCTGTAATACTTTTGTTCCTGGGCATAGATACAAAATCAATTTCCTGAAAAGATAATTCATTTTGGTCTAAATATTTGATATTCGGGCTACCTTGCTTGATTACGAAAATAACGCTTTTACCCTTTTCAATAAGGGCTTTACCGAGTGCGATACCGGGGTAAAAATGCCCACCTGTACCGCCTGCAGCAATTAAATAAAGATTTTCCATTAATTATTATCCTCCACGGCAAATAAATTCATTAAAATGCCTACCATCGCCAGCGTTACTATTACTGATGACCCACCGTAAGAAAAGAACGGTAAAGGTAAACCTTTTGTAGGTGCAATACCCGTTGCAACACACATATTTATCATCGCTTGGAAAAATAAACACAAGGTCAACCCTGATATCAAATAAGTATGATAGATATTTTTTGCTTTTCTTGCTTTTGTTATGCCCACAATTAAAAGCCCGGTAAACGCTGCTACTATGCCAAGTGCGATAAACAGGCCGCCTTCCTCGCAAATAATTGCGAAAATAAAGTCAGTATGTGCGGCGGGTAAGTATTCAAGTTTCATATCCGAAGCACCGAAACCTTTGCCGAACCATCCCCCCGAACCTATGGCATAAAAAGAATGTTGAAGTTGATAAGATTCTTCCCCGAAAAGAAAACCGAAGATTCTTTTTAACCTGTATGCTTTATGGAATATTGCAAGTGCTATACATGGCAAACTTGAAAGAGCCAAAATACCGATCCATTTAAAAGGCATTTCCACTACAACAAGCATAGCCAGTAATACTGTGGCAAGCAAAATTGGTATACCCAAATCACGCCCTGCATAAATCAGCAAAATTGTTATTAACGAGTAGCCTATAGGTATGGCATAAGTAGCAACAGTACGTGATCTTAACGGCCTTTTTGAGAAGAACGAGGCCAAATAAATTATTAAAGCGACTTTTGCGAATTCCGAAGGTTGTAAATTAAAAAAGCCAAGGTTTATCCAACGATGTGTATGGGCGGCTTCCGGGCTAAATAATGCCCAAATTAACAAAAACCAACAAAACCACAAAATATAAAGAGGATGAAATATTTTTAAGGTATGAAGTTTAGTAAAAAATTTTGCCAAAAATAACATTAAGGAAAGGCCCACAATATCAAAAAACAGTTGCCTTTTAAAATAATGCATGGAATCAAACGCGCTTGACGAATAAGTAAATACAAGCCCAAAGACAACCATTATAATCGCAAAAGCAAAAAGAGGTTTATTAAGTGGCAACCCTTCATGTTTCCTAGCCCTTTTGTTTTTGTTTTTTAATGCTGTTGAAAAACGCGTTTTAACCAATAAAATATTACTCATTTTTTACCTTATTTTTAAAGTTGATAATGCAAGTAACATCAAAATTATCCCTATTATCCAAAATCTGACTATAACTTTCGGTTCCGCTACACCCTTTAATTCAAAATGATGGTGCAAAGGTGCCATTCTAAATATACGTTTACCTTTTGTTAATTTGAAATATCCCATTTGCAAAATTACAGAGAGTGCTTCCATCACAAATAAACCGCCTGCAATTACAAGCACAAGTTCTTGTTTAATACAAATTGCTGAAGTAGCAATAACCCCGCCCAAAAATAAGGAACTTGTATCCCCCATAAATACTTGGGCAGGATATGCGTTATACCACAAAAACCCGAGGCATGCCCCAACTAAAGCAGAAAGGAAAACCGCTATTTCCCCCGCCCCCGGAACGGGAACAATTTTTAAATATTCGGCAAAACCCATATTGCCTGCCATATAAGCAAAAACTATATAAGCACCTGCACAAAATATAACACTGCCTGATGCTAGACCGTCAAGCCCATCGGTCAAATTCGTTGCATTTGAAGATCCGATTATTACAAGCATAGCAAAAGCCGAATAAAATATGCCTAAATTAAGCATAACTTTACTGCTGAAATACGGAATTGTTAAAGAAGTTGCATAATCTGCATTGGGTGGATTTGCACCCAAATAAGCAACAACAATTATGGCTGCAAGCATTTGTGCCGCAAATTTGAGCCAAGACGGTGCACCTGCGGTATTTTTCTTGATAAGTTTTGTGTAATCATCAACAAAACCGGCCAATGCCAAAATTACCGTAACAATTATAAGCAGCCAAATAAAATTATTATCAAGGCGTGCCCAAAGGAAAACCGAAGAAAGCAAACTGATTAAAATTATTATTCCCCCCATTGTCGGTGTTCCGCTTTTTTTTAGGTGTGATTGCGGGCCGTCGTTTCTTTCAATTTGGCCGATTTTATGTGCCCTGAGTTTTGCAATAATTTTAGGTGAAATAAGCAAAGCAATTAAAAGCCCGAAAAGTAAAGCAGCCCCTGCCCTGAAAGTAATATAACTGAAGATATTTAATGCTGAAAAATCACTTGATAAATTTGATAAGTGGTACAACATTTATTTGCCCTCCTTTAATTTTAAAAACAGTTCCTCAAAATTTAAAGCTCTTGATGCTTTAAATAAGACGGTACCGCCTTTATCTTGTATTATTTGTTTTAAATCGCTTAAAAAATCTAATTTATTTAAGCTATGTTTAACTTCTTTAAAATTTAATTTTAAAAGTTCTCTGTAAGTTGTTTCCGTTTCCTGCCCGGCTAAAAATACCCTATCAAGTTTTGCTTCAACAATTTTTGCGGCAAGTTCTTTATGGTACATCTTTGAAAAATTGCCAAGTTCGCGCATATCGCCCAAAACCGCACAACGCGGTGCTTTGCAAGAGGCCAAAATATTTAAGGCACTTTCCATAGAAGCCGGGTTCGCATTGTAACAGTCAAGCAAAATATCGGTTTTATTTAATTTATGTTTTTCAAGACGCATAGGCATTGGTTTATAGGTTTTAAGGCCCTTTTCTATACCTTCCTTAAACATACCAAGTGCTAAAGCTGCCCCGCAAGCAGCGGCTGCATTTAATTTGTTGTGGCGTTCCAAAATAACCCCTGTATTAAATAAAGCACCTTTATACGTGAAAGAAAATGTGGGGCTGTCTTTGATTACAATATCATTGCCGGAACCAAACCCAAAACTTAGCATCTTGCCTTTATAATCCGTTTTCAGATTTTTGAGGAAGTTATCATCACCGTTAAATACAACTGTTGCCCCCATATTTAGATGTTTCAAGATTTCTGTTTTTGTCTTATAAATATTTTCCATACTTCCGAAGAATTCAAGATGTGAAGGAGATACATTTGTAAGTACCGCAACATCCGGTAAAACAAGGCGTGCAATTTCAGCTATATCACCGATATGGGAAGCACCAAGTTCAAAAACACCGAATTTATCAGTATTGGATATTTCAAGCAAAGATACAGGTACGCCTACCTGATTATTAAAATTACCTTCCGTTGAACATGTTTTTCCGAATTGTTTTAATAAAGCACTTAACATCTGTTTTGTTGTGCTTTTACCGTTAGAGCCGGTAATTGCCGCTATTTTTATATCTTTGCTAAGGCGGTGAAATTTAGCAATTTCCTGGAAGGCAAGCAAAGTATTCTCTACCGTTAAAAACGGCGTATTTTTTAAAATGCTCTCATATTTAATTGCCTCTTTTCTTTCTAAAATGATAAAGTTCGCACCTGCTTCTAAAGCTTTTTTTATAAATGTGTGCCCGTCAAATTTAGCCCCTTTTAAAGCAATATATGCTTGCCCTTTTTGCAGCGTTCTTGTGTCGTAAGATATGCTTTTTAATGTGTCTTTTAATTTTGCTTGGCACAAAATACCGTTTGTGATTTTTGATAATGTTTGATAACTAATTTTGAGTTGCATAAGATTCTTCATTAACCTCTGGATATAAAGTTAAAAATTTAGCGGCAATTTCCGAAAATATCTTTGCCGACATTGAACCGAAAAGTGACTTTTCAGGTTCGTCTAAAACTACTAAAATTGTCAAACGCGGTTTACCTGCAGGAACAAACCCGCAAAACGAGGCAATATGAGCCCTCTTTTCATATTTACCGCTTGCCATAAGTTTCTCGGTAGTGCCTGTTTTACCGGCCACCTTGTATGCTGGCATTTGGGCTGCTTTTGCAGTTCCGTTTTCTACAACACTTATAAGCATTTTTTTAAGGCTTTTTATTGTGCTTGGTTTTAATACTTCCCTTACACGCATAGGTGTTGCCAAAACTTCTTCTTTACCGCTTGGATACTTTATTTTACTAATTAAGTGGGCTTGCATTAAAGCCCCCCCGTTGGCAATTGCGGAATATGCCGTGGCAATTTGTATGCCTGATGCCGAAACGGTATACCCATAGCCTGCCTTTGCGGTATCAATTGGTTTCCATGTGGTATGATCACGTAAAATACCCGGGGATTCACTTAAAAAATTTACATTGCTTTTTACGCCAAAACCAAATTTTTTAAAATAAGTATATAGTTTTTTCGCACCGAGTTGTAAAGCAATTTTTGCCGCACCGATATTTGAAGAAACTTCCAAAATTTCCGTTACACTTAAAGAAGGTTTGTCCTGGTGGTCTTTAATTATTATGCCGCTTACATTGAATTTATTATTTTCCATTGAAAAAGTATCATTTGGTTTTATTGTTCCGGTATCTAATGCTGCGGCAACTGCAATGGTTTTAAAGGTTGACCCCGGTTCATAAACAAACTGGAAAGGTAAACTCCTGCCGTCACGGTAAGGGTAAGATGCCGCTGCCAGAACCTCGCCTGTATAAGAATCTTGTACTATGGCAAAAGCGTTTTTGACTTTAAATTTTTCCGCATAATGTTTTAAAGTTTCTTCGGTAAAATATTGACCTAAAGCGTCAATAGTCAGGTAAACATCTGCCGCTTCGTTTATATCCTCTTGACCGGCTTCGTAGATGATACCTCCGTCCCTTGCTTTTTTGACTAGTTTCCCCTCTTTTTTATCGGCCAAAATGTCGTTATACATTAATTCAATACCGGAAAACCCTATATTTTCCGAGTTAGTAGAACCTATGATATCTTGTGCAACACCGTAAGGGTAAATGCGTGTATAACGAGGTTCAATTTCTATACCGCTTAATTTGTTTTTACGAATTTCATCAAAAAGGTGTTCATACTCTATCGGTGTTGTATTTTTCTTTACATAAAAAAAGTTCTTTTTTTCCCGCCATTGTTTTTTTAGAAAAGCTAAATCAACATGTAAAATTTTTGCTAAAATTTCCAAAGTAAGATCTTTTTCTTTTACATTATTTTTCGTGATTGCTATAGCGTAACTTCTCAGTGACTCTGCTAAGATATTGCCGTTTCTGTCTAAGATACGGCCCCTAAAAACATTTTCTTTGGTTTTTGTGTATACCCTATTTTGACTGCGTGTAGTAAATTCTTCATGCCTGACCGTTTGCAGAATGAAAAGTTTAATTACTACTGCCACAGGTATAAGAAAACACAAAATTCCAATTAATTTAAGACGGTTTACTGTATTCACTGTTTAACTCCAAAGCATACACATTTTGCGGGGCTATTACCTTTAAATCTTTTTTATTTGCTTCTTCCATGATTTTGGCCGGGGATTTATATAATTTAATTTCATAACGGAGATATTGATTTCTGGCTTCTTTAAATTTAATTTCTTCCAATAGTTCACCGACTTTATGGCCGGTACGTTCTTTTTGTACCCTTTCCATAGCAATTAGGAGTAAAAAAGCACCTATTGCAACCATTATCAAAACTATACTCTTTATGTTCATTATGATACCCTCTCGATAACCCTAAGGCCTGCACTTCTTGAACGGGAATTGTTTTTTATTTCTTCGTATGAAGGCATAATGAGTTTCTTATTAACAAGGCGCCAGGAACCGCCTTTTTCCATTTCTTTAAATGCTTGTTTGATTATTCTGTCTTCCGTCGAATGAAATGTTAAAAATGCGGCACGCCCGCCGGGTTTAATGATATTGGCAAGCATTTTAGGCGCTTTTGCTACGGTTTCAAGTTCTTCGTTTACGGCAATACGCAGTGCCTGGAAGATTCTTGTTGCCGGGTGTGTTTTACCGAAACGCGGAATATTAGTTTCTATTAAATTAGCAAGATCTGTGGTTGTTTTTAAAGTATTTTCCCGTCTTGCTTGGCAAATTATCAAAGCAATTTTTTTTGATTGATGTTCTTCCCCGTAAGTTTTGAAAATATATTCAAGTTTATCTGCGGGCCAAGTATTGATTATATCGGCAGCGGTAATACCTTTAGTGTCATCAAAACGCATATCAAGCGGCCCAGTTTTTAAAAAACTAAATCCGCGTGAGGCATCATCCAATTGATAAGAACTTAGTCCTAAATCAAACAAAGCACCATCCAGTAAAGGCCAGTTCAGTTCTTTTAAAATTTCCGGGGCTTGCAGGTAACTTGCCTGCCTTGTTGTAAGGCGGGAGTCTGCCACTTTATTTTCGGCAAATTTTATGGCATGGTTATCTTTATCTAAACCCAAAATCCGTGCATTGGAATCAAGACGGCTTAAAAATAATTTTGTATGTCCGCCTAGGCCAAGTGTTCCGTCCAAATAATAACCGCTCTTATTTTGTAAGAGTAAATCGGCAATTTCCGGTGCAAGTATCGGTATATGTTGCCATGTATCAGCCATAATAATTCCCATTTTTTACTTCTTGCTGAATTTTTGCCTGCCAGGCATATTCTAGCGCTTTTAAGGTATTAAAAGGCATACCGTATGCCCTGTAAAGTGCTTTGCCGATAGGCATGTTTTCTTTTAAATTTTTGGAAAATTGATAAAAACTATCTTTGTCTTTCTCAAGAAGATATTTAACAACGCTGTATGCTTGCGTATACCAGAGTTCAACTTCCTCCGGGGAATAGCTTGTAAGGTCGGTTACAGAATTAAATTCATCAAAATTTATATAATTTTTTTGGCTTAAAGTAATAACGTTTTTCAATATCCAGCCGTTTTCTTCCACGCTTTGTGCTTTTACTTGGTTGTATACGGCATAACCTTCACTTAACCAAAGCGGAGGTTCATTAGGTTGGAAAAATCCGTCAAAGTATATATGGGTAAGTTCATGTATTAAAACGGGTTTAAATGAACTTCCTTCCATTAAGTAAATAGAGCCTGATTTAACATCGGTTGCTGCTTGGGACCATTCCGGCCTTAAGGTATATTTAGTAAAATTCTTGCGTGTTCTAAATAACATTAAAAACAAACGATTAAATTCGGAACTTAAAGAGAAAGGTATAATATCCAAAACAAAATTACCGTGAATATTATCAATAAAATCCGTAAGATCATTTGTTATGTCAAATTGTTCCCTAAAAATAACATAGTTGTTTGTTAAGCGGGCAAAAAATCCTTTCGGTGCTTGCGGAATTTGCAAAGAATCTTCTTTAACGAAAGTTCGTGCAGTAGGAATGCTTTCCGTTTCCCCTTTTGTTGAAGGTAAAACAAATTTAAAACTGTTTTGGGGAGGTTCATCTTCTAAAGGCATTAACACGTCGGTTACTTCTAAATGAGAGGCTTGTTGCCTTGCTTTTTGTAAAATATTGGAAATTTCGGCATCTTTATCTTTTTTTTGCAAATTGAAACTTTCATACACCGCTACAAAACAAATAGCCAGTGCAAGTAATATTGTTATGGAATATAATCTTTTACCTATGTCCATAATAAATTGATATTTTCCTTCCTAAAATTTCTTTGTCCCCGGGCAGAGAATAAAAATGTTCTCTTTCAGCTTTAATTTGGCTTTGTGTATTTTTACTGAGGAGTGCCCAAAAAGCACCGCCGTCGTTTAAATTCTTAAGGCATAGAGGTAAAATATCATCAATTTCCCCCATGGCTCTTTCCAAAATAAAGTCAAAATTTTTATTAAGTTGTTCTTGCCCTATTTTTAGTGTTATGACTTCAACATTTTTTAGGCAAAGTTTATATACTATCCATTGTAAAAATTTTGTACGCTTTTGTAAACTGTCTACCAGGTAAATTTTTATTTCCGGTAAAGCAATTGCTACCGTTAACCCTATAAAACCGGCACCGCTGCCGAAATCCGCCCCCGTTTTTTTATTAAATCCTTCTTGTTTAAGCAAAGCGGCAGCTTGTAAACCGTCGCAAATATGACGGTCAAAAACCTCTTGCAAAGTTTTTGCGGCGGTTAAATTGAATTCTTTATTCTTACTTAAAACAAGTTCGCCGTAAGTTTGCAAAGCCTTAATTTGCAAATCATTTAAGTTTAAGCCGAGTTTTCGTATAAATTCTTTATTTAGCATGTTCCCGCCTAAACTTTTCAATATGAATTAAAATTAATTGTAAATCCGACGGTGTTAAACCCGGTATTCTGCTTGCCTGCCCTAAAGTTTTTGGTTTAATTTTGGCAAGCTTTTGTTTGCTTTCAATTAAAATACCTTTTACGGCAGAAGGATCAAAGCCGTCGGGAATAATAATTTTATCGGCATTTTCAAGGGCTTTTGCCTCTTTAATGTTACGCTCTAAATAGCCCTTATATTTGTTTTGGATTCTTGCACTGTTTTTTGCTGCCGCCAAAGACCAAGGGCCTAAAGACTGTTCATCAATTTTTGCATTTTCGTCTTCTTCAAGTAAATTTACAGCCGCTTTATAGGCTTCAAAATTCTTGGCATATTCTTTTGGAAGTAAACCGTATTTAAAGGCATAATCTGTTAGGCGGAGGTCGGCATTATCCGTTCTTAACATTATGCGGTATTCGGCGCGTGATGTAAACATTCGGTAAGGTTCATTTACCCCTTTTGTTACCAAATCATCAATTAATACGCCGATATAAGATTCATCACGCCTTAAAACCAAAGGTTCAACACCTTGCACTTTTAAGGCCGCATTTAAGCCGGCAATAAGGCCTTGGCCGCCGGCTTCTTCATAACCCGTTGTGCCGTTTATTTGCCCGGCAAAGAACAGACCTGAAACGGTTTTAACCTCTAAACTCGGGTAAAGGCAAGTTGGGTCCACATAATCATATTCCACCGCATAACCGGGGCGCACAATTTGGGCATTTTCAAGCCCTTCAACCGAACGTAAAAGAAGATATTGCACATATTCCGGCATAGATGTTGAAAAACCTTGAATATAATATTCTTCGGTATGCAAACCTTCCGGCTCCAAAAACAAAGGATGGTGGCGGTTTTGCGGGAATTTTACTGCCTTATCTTCAATAGACGGGCAATAACGCGGCCCGATAGAATTAATATTCCCGCTGTATAGGGCAGATTCTTTTGCATGTTCCGCCAAAACTTCGGCGGTTTTATCGGTAGTTCTGCCGATATAGCATTGTAAAAAATCTTTTTGAACAGGGCGGTTAAAAACTGCCATCGGCGTATAAGGATTATCGGACGGTTGCGGAGTAAATTTGGTAAAGTCTACCGTTTTACCGTTAATGCGCATAGGTGTACCTGTTTTAAGGCGGCCGATTTTAAGCCCCAAGTCTTTTAAAGATGCGCTTAAAAAGTTTGCGGCATTATCATTATATCTGCCACCGCCAAGCATAAGTTTACCGACGTGTATCGTGCCTTTTAAAAAAGTGCCGGAACACAAAACAACCGCTTTTGTTTTATATTTTGTTTGGCGTAAAGTTATCACAGCATCCACTGCACCGTTTTTTGTTAAAATTTGTGTGGCTTCGTCTTGCAAAATATGCAAATTTTCCTGCTTTTCCAAAAAATGTTTGTAGGCAAATTGATATATTTTTTTATCGCATTGAACGCGCGGGGACCAAACTGCCTCCCCCTTCCCTGTGTTGAGCATATGGTAATGTACGGCGGCAATATCGGTAATTTTCCCCATCGCACCGCCCAAGGCATCAATTTCGCGCACTATTTGCCCTTTTGCAATACCGCCGATAGACGGGTTACAGGACATTTGCGCAACAGTATCTAAACTTTGTGTAATTAAAAGCGTTTTGGCACCGCGTTTTGCGGATATTAAAGCTGCCTCGCACCCTGCGTGGCCGCCGCCTATAACGATTACATCAAAAGTTTTATCAAAATCAAACATTTTATTTACCTACACAAAATTTAGAAAATATTGCATCTAAAACATCTTTGCTTGAAACTTCGCCGATAAGTTCCTTGAGTTCCTTTAAAGCAGTTCTTAAATGTTCGGCACAAAGTTCCAAATCGGCAAGTTTTTCGCTTGCCTTTTCAAGTTCCAAAGCGGCAGCCAAAAGCGCTTTATAATGTGCTGCTGAAGTTATAAGAACTTCCTGCCCGGTTATATCGCCAAGGTTTAAGGTTTTTATGATTTCCTTCTCTAAATTTTCCAAACCTTCCCCTGTTTTGGCGGAAATTATAATACCGTCTTTAACACGGTAATCGGTTTTATCCGCTTTATTAAAAACTGTTATCAAATTTTTTGCATTTTGTTTTACTTCATCAAAAAGTTTGTTTTCTTCAGTTTTATTTTGCAAAGTTAAATCGCGGACAAAAATTGTTATATCTGCCTGTTCTATTGCCCGGCGGGAGCGGTTAATACCCTCTATTTCTATATCGTCATTTGTCGTTTGGCGGATACCGGCTGTATCAACCAAAACCAAATCAAAACCGAGCAAAGAAAGGGGTGCCTCAACGGTGTCCCTGGTAGTACCTGCCTTATTTGAAACTATTGCGCGGTTATACCCAAGTAATTTATTTAACAAACTGCTTTTGCCGGCATTAGTTAAACCGCAAAGCGCAACTTTTATACCTTCTTTAACAAGGCGTCCGCTGGAAAATGTATCTGCCAAATTTTGTGCTTCTTTTGCCACTTTAAGTAAAGCATTTTTTGTTTCTTCTTGCGGAAGCGGTTGCATTTCGCCGT